>NZ_JBFLKT010000235.1:0-12175 GCF_040883305.1 Lutibacter sp. | reverse complement strand
TACAGTAAAATAGGTAAGTTGTTTTCTTTAAATGTTTATGTTCTTTTATTTGTAATTCTTGCGTTACGTTTTGTTATTCCTGTGCAGACAAGAATCTATTCCAAGCCTCAATAAGAAGAAGCAAGCCAATAGAGGTCGATAATAACAACGTGTAAATATCTGTTTTCACAGGTATGAGAGTGTGATAGAAACAATTTTTGTTTTTAAGATAATCACAAAATCAACAACCCATAATTTCTTAAATTTTTAATAGGTTTTGAATACCAAAACAATTCAAAATTTTCAAAATTTAGTTCAAAATCTACTTTTAATTGATTAAATGTAAGCGAATTACCTTTTTGAACAGCTATTTTTTCTAAAGTATTAAGCAGCCATTCTCCTTTATCTTTTTCTAATGAAGTTTCAAAAAGTTTGTTTTTAGTATGAAAGGCTAATTGAATAAGTTCTCGTGTTTTTCCTCTTTTTGTTTTTGAAGTATAAGAAACCAAAGGCATTCCTCCTAACCAAACTATTTTAGCAGATGTTTTAGTTGTTAAATATTCTTCTGACGTTAAACAGTCTTCAATAAAATAAGGATGAATTGTAGTTGATGGAATTTTAAAATCGAACCAATCTTGCAAATCAACATCAAAACCAATACCGTGCATAAAATTAAAGATTGATTTTTTTAAACCATAACTAAATTTTGAATGGTCTATTCCGGTAACATCTTTAAATTCAACATCGTTATTGGCGAACGTAATTTCTTTATAGTCTGGAAGTACCCCGTAATCTTTTGGATTTAAGCCAATTGGACTGTGTGCTGTCAACGAAAATTGATGCCAAAATCCGGAGTTGATAATGCCTAGTCCAAATAATTGACGTACCATTTCTAGACTATTTACCGTTTCTTGTACAGTTTGAGTTGGAAAACCATACATTAAATAAGCGTGTACCAAAATATCAGATTCCGTAAAATTAAGGTTTACCTGTGCCACTTGTTTCACAGTTACACCTTTGTCAATTAGTTTCAACAAACGATCAGATGCGACTTCTAATCCACCCGAAACCGCTATCAAACCCGATGCTTTTAAAAGTGTACATAAATCTTTGGTGAAACTTTTTTCAAATCGAATGTTTGCCCACCAGGTAACGGTTAAATCTCGCTTTAAAATTTCTAATGCTAAGGTTCTCATTAAAGCTGGAGGCGCAGCTTCATCAACAAAATGAAATCCACTTTCTCCAGTGGTTTCAATAATTGTTTCCATTCTATCTACCAATAATTTTGCAGTAATAGGTTCATAAATTTTTATATAATCTAAAGAAATATCGCAAAAAGTACATTTTGCCCAATAACAACCGTGCGCCATGGTGAGTTTATTCCAACGGCCATCGCTCCATAAACTGTGCATTGGATTCGCAATTTCAATTACCGAAAGGTAGGTATCTAATAGTAAATCGGTATAATCTGGCGTACCTAATTCGCTTTGTTTATAATCGTTTTTAGTTGCTAAATTATTATAAACAACCTTATTGTTTTCTTTTAAAAATGTTCTTTTGAAGTTGTTATTTTCTTTGGAAGGATTTTTAACATAATTCCACAAAATTTCAACTGGCAACTCACCATCATCTAAAGTAATAAAATCAAAAAATTCAAAAACACGAACGTCTGAAAGGCTCCGTAATTCGGTATTTGGAAATCCACCACCCATTGAAACTGTAATTTCAGAATAGTTTTGTTTAATGAATTGTGCACAACGAAATCCGCTGTATAGATTCCCTGGAAAAGGAACAGAAATGCACACTAATTTTGGTTGAATATTTTTTAATTTTTCATCTAAAATTTGTAGCGTAATTTTATCAATATATGTTTTCTCTAATTGTAAATTATTATACAAATCATCAAAACTATTAGCACTTTGACCTAAACTTTCTGCATACCTGCTAAATCCGAAGTTTTCATCAACGCATTCTTTAATAAAATCTGAAAGGTCTTCAAGATATAAAGTGGCTAAATGTTTTGCTTTGTCTTGAATTCCCATAGAACCAAAAGCCCACTCTAAATCGTCTAATTGGTCAAATCTTGAAGCTTTTGGAAGATATGACAAGGTGCAAATTTGCCGTGCTAATGTCTCATTTTTTCCTTGAAGAAAATAAATTACAGGGTTAATTGTTGAAAGATAACTGTTTTTTAAAGCATAAATACGTTGTGAATTTGCAGAAGAAATACTGTTGTTTTCAAGTGCAATATTGAATAAATTTATTAAACTTTTTTTTGAAAACAAGGCTATAATTACTTCAATACCTAAATCCATTTGAAAGGATTTTATTTGCTTGGTATTTAAAAACCCTTTTAAATAAACTGTTGCCGGATAGGGTGTGTTCAGTTGTGTAAAAGGAGGCGTAATAAGAAGTATATCTTTAGCCATTTTTTATTTTCTTTGGTTAAAAAGCACTTTTTTATTTAATCGTTTTTAAATATAAATTTTCTACTTTTTCTCTTGCCCAAGGTGTTTTTCTTAAAAATTTAAGACTCGATTTTATGGTTGGATTGCTTTTAAAACAGTTTATTTTAATGAGTAATCCTAATTCTTCCCAGCCATATTCAGCAACTAAATATTGCAAAATTTCTGCTAATTTTACACCATGTAACGGATTATTTGGTTGTGATGTATCGCTAATTTTGTTTTTCATAGGTATTTAAATTAGCTTTTCCCTGCCTCTTCGACAGATAGGTTTAATTCGTTTTCTATAATATTAATCATATTGTTAAATTCTTTTTCTTCATACAAACGTGAAAGAAAAATTATTTTTCCGTTTTTATCTAGCACAATATTTCTTGTTACCCCTGCTTTTGGTAGTGTAAAACTTTCAAACATGGAGCCATCAGCATCAATGGTAAACGGATAAGTTACCTTCATTTGTGCAATAAATCGTTTTACTTTTTTTAAATCTTCTTTTAAATCGACCCCTATTAAAATAAAATCTTCATTTTTAAATTTTTGCCAAACTTCTTTTTCTAAATGTGGCATTTCTTTTCTGCAAACAACACACCAAGAAGCTGTAAATTGTAATACTACAACTTTACCTTTTAGGCTTTGGTTTGTGTGTTGCGTTCCGTCTAATAATGTAAAATTTAAATCTGGTGCTTGTTCACCAACTTTTACTTTGTATCCTCTTGTAGCGTCTTCTTGCGCAAAACTCACTTGAAAAATAATTGATAATGCAATTGCCAATATGTATTTCATTGAATAAAACTAATTTTTGGTAAATATACTCGAAAATACTGAGCTAAATAAATACTAAAAGCTATACATGTTGATCTACTAAAATTGCATTTCCATCGGGATCTAAAACAACAAAACTTGCAGGTCCAATAGTGTTTTCTGTAACTTCATTTTCAAGTTTTATACCTTTTTCTTTAAGGGAATTCTGAATTTCTCTTACATCATCAAACGAGTTTAACTTCTTGGCATTTTCATCCCAACCTGGATTAAACGTTAAAATATTGTTTTCAAACATTCCTTGAAAAAGACCAATTAAAGCGTTTCCATTTTTCATAATGAGGTAGTTTTTATTGAGTTCACCTCCAAAAACTGAAAACCCAAGCTTTTCATAAAATAATTTTGAAGCTTGGATATCTTTAACGCTAAGACTCACTGAAAATGCACCTAATTTCATAATTCGAGTTTTTTATAATTAATAATCTAAAGTAATAATTTTTCGAAACAAACGCTATTTTCAACATTTTTATAAAAGCCGAAATTTGCTGTAATTGAGTATCCACAATTTTTATATAACTCAATGGCTTCTGGTTGTTGTTTTCCAGTTTCAAGAATACATTTTGAAAAGTTTAATTCCGTTGCCCAAGTTTCTAATTCTTTCAAAAGGTTTGAAGCAATACCTTTTCTCCTTCCATTAGGGGCTACAAACATGCGTTTTATTTCAACAAAATTACCTTCATGAATTTTAAATGCACCGCACCCAACTGCTATATTTTTGTTAAAGGCAATTACTACATGATTTAAGTTATCAATTTTATTAAATTGATCGTAAAAACTATGCTCTGGACCGTCACAAATTTTTAAATATGCATCCAATTGTTTTACAAGGTTTACAAAATCTTTGTTCTTAGAGTTTGTTCTCACTACTTTAATCATTCCTGGTTTTTTTAAACTGCATTTTTAACGGTAATATATTTTCTAAGGTTTGAAGTTAAAATATTGTTGAGTTCATTTTTATTTTCTTTGGAGGTCTCAATAAATAAAAACCCGAAAACTGCATATTTTCTAAAATCTACTTTTCTTAAATTTAAGGGCTTTTTAAAATCTTTTAAAAGTAATTCGTAATCAAAAGAAGCAATGTTTTTTTCATTAATTCCAGAGTTGTTATCTAAAACAATTAAGCTGTACAATTTGTTTTTTCTGGTTTCAAAAATTGCATTCCAGTTTGGTTCTTTTTGATATAAAAACTGCTCGTAAGAATTAAATCCATACGCAAAATAAGACATATCTCCAGTTGTACACCAACCACCAAAACGCAGCGGATTAATTTCTATCGGAATTATATTTTTGTTGCTATCTACTCTGATTTCAACATGCATTGGAAAATTTTTTAATTGTGCTTTTTCTCCAACAATTTTTAAAAAAGCTTCAATTTCTGACTTATATTTTTCAATAATTTCTTTTGAAGTGCTATACACACGGTCGCTTACATCTTTATCTGAAGAAAAAATATGATGCATTACATTTAGTACAACTGGATCGCCATTTTTATTAAAATAACAATCTACAGCGTATTCTTCACCTTCAATAAATTGTTCAATAATAAAATCGGAAACATCTACCACTTCTTTAGGATACATTCCTTTAAACGATTCAATTTCTTGTTCAATATTGGTCAAAACCGTTTGCCATTCTATAGCATTATCTACTTTATGAACTGCCAAACTAAAAAAACCAACTGCTGGCTTCAATATTAAAGGAAATTTTAATGTTGCTGGGTCTATTTTAGATAATTTTGAAAGTTGTACTCCTTTAAAATAATAATTTGGAAAAGCATCTTTTAGCAATTCTCTAAATAAAATTTTGTTTTTAAAAAGCTGAATTTGACTCGGTAATTTCGAAAAACTTAGGTTTTTTTCAATCCAACTAATAGCATTTTCAGAATTTGAATACAACAATAAATCTGTTTCATTTTTATAGCGCTCTATAGCTTCTTTTTCAGAAATCCAGTTTAACGATTCATCCGAAACCATACCTTTTGAAGCTTCTGTTATAATAATTGGAAACTTATTTTCTTTAATAGTTTTTATCAAAAAATCTGACGCAAAAGGTTTATCAATTAATAGCATTTTCTTGTTTTTTTATGTAGAAATTTAACGCTATAAAAGTACAATAAAGTTTTTATTGATTGTGTTTTATAAAAACAACTTATTTATTTTAATTTCTTAATTAATGCTATTAATGAAACAAAAGCCCAAACACCTTCTAAAATTATAAATGGCACATAATTTAATAATACTGAAGCCAAACAAGCCATACTTGCTCCCGTTAAATTTAATAAAATAAATAGCACATCTTTACTTTTTAGTTTCCCGGTAACGTTCAAAATATATGCTAAAAGTATTTGAAAAACTCCAATAAAACCAATCCAATCTATACTATTCATTGTTTATTTTTTTTCTAAAATTCTGGAGGTAAGTTACAATTTTAAACTGTTGGTTTTTATATAAAATTTTATGTCATATTCCTGTTGTGCATTTTGATTAAATTTCGTCAATTCGAGTGAATTTTAGCCTTTTCAGGCTTAAATTTAGCACTTCTACTTCGCTCAGTAGAACTATCGAGAATAGAAATTAAATTCTAAGACAATAATTCTCGATACAATTTTTTATCAAAAATCATTCGAATTGACGCTGCATTAAGTTTAATCACCCAAAATGCATAACGCGTATTATATATCTTATTTTCCTAACCTTGGATGTAAGTTGAATTTTATAAAGTAGTTTTTATAAAGAAAAACAGATTTTAATTAATATTGAATATATTTATTCTCGCTAATTTTTCAAATAAAAACGGGATGTCAATTATAGATGAAAAAAAGATTTTACGAAAAGAAATGCTGTTAAAACGGTCAAAATTAATAAATCCTGCAAAGAAAAAATACGATGAGTGGATTTGTAATTCGTTTTGGAACCTAATTAAAACACATCAGTTTAAAAAAGTACATTGCTATTTACCAATGGGAACAGAAATTGATATTACACCACTTATTAATAACATGTTAAAAGCCAAAATTACCGTTGTAACACCTAAAACCTTACCCAAACGCAGGTTACAACATTTTGAATTGGTATCTTTAAATCAACTAGAAAATGGATTATTTGGAACACAATATCCGGCAAATACAACAGAATTTATAGGAACGTACGATTTAATTATTGTTCCTGGATTGTCTTTTAACAGTTTAAATTACAGATTAGGTTATGGTGGTGGATATTATGATAATTTTATGGAGCAACATCCGAATTCAAGAAAAATAGGCATCTGTTATCCTTTTCAAATTGTTGAAAAAATTCCGTTGGAAACGCACGATTTACAATTAGATGAAATTTTAGTTGACTTAGATTTTTTAGAATTGTAACAGTAACTTTTTGAAATCTAAATTAATACTTTAAATACATAATATGATTTGGGTTTGAATGTGTGGGTGTAATTTGAAAATCGTATTCATCTACAATTTTAAATCCAGCTTTTTTGTAAAAATTTATAGCTCTTTGGTTTTCTACCCAAACTGCTAACCAAATTCCTATTTGTTGATTATTTTTAGAAAATGCCACATTAAAATCGAATAATTTTAAGCCTAATTTTTGTCCGTAAAATGCTTTCAACAAATAAAAGCGATCTAATTTGGTCACATTTTTATGTTTAACATTATTATTTGGAGTGTTTACTACAATTTTTGAGAACCCTGCAAGTTTTGAATTGTAATAAATTAGATGGTAGGTATTATTTTTATTTTCTAATTCTTTTACCAATACTTCTTTTGTATACGTTTTAGAAACAAATGCATTAATATCGGCTTTAGAAGCACTTATTCCGTGCGATTCCCAAAAAGTTTTTTCACCAATTTCAGCTATTAATGCTGCGTGGTTAGTTTCAGCTTTAATTATTTTTATCATTGGTTTTGTTACATTTAAAATAGACATCAAAGAAACAGTATTTTTTAAAAAAAACTAGCAGTTTTTAATCGATTCATTCTGATAATCTTTTGGTTTCATTTTTATGTTTAAAACGTAAGTTTACTAGCACATAAATTTTTTAATTATTAGTATAATTACAAGCATTATTAATAACAATTTTCTTATCTATTTTATAATAGTTTATTAACTTTTCGTTTGAATGTAAAAATCCATAATAGTCTATAAAATATTTTTCCATAAAAATTCCATTGGGAAAATAGCTGTCTGTTTTCCATTCTTCGTAGGCTGTAGAAAATTCGAGTATTGGTAAATGAAAAGAAGTTTCTTTATCTATTATATAAAATTGTGTGCCAAGCTTTTTTCTTTCAACTGTTTTTGGTTTAATTGATTCTAATTTAAATAAACTGAAAGCTTTATCATTTATTACAGTATCGTTTAGTTTAAAAAAATCGTAATTTTTGGTTTGATATTTATAACGATTCTCGTAACGGTGTACATATTTACATTCTATATTTATAAATTCTGCTTTATTTAAATCGGATTTTAAAAAGGTAGCATTCGAATAAATTCCGTTTTGATCTGTAAAAATCATTTTATAATTTAAACTATCTAATTCTGTTACAATAGCAATATAATTATTTTTCTTTGAGTTTGTTAAATAGTATTGTTTTATGGTTTTGTCTTTTTCAAAAAATTTACGGTTTTTAATTTTAATGGAATCTTTATAAAAAGTCATTTCATATTCTAATAAGTAATCAAATTCATAAGTTTTTTGAGAAAAACTATACGTTGATATTAAAAGAAAAATTGTTAAAAGAAACCTCATAATATGATGCTGATTATTTTAAAAACGCTTCTAAAATTGGTTGTGCTTTTTCAAAATCTTTAGCTCTTATTTTTAAACGAACAGTATCTATAGTTCCTCCAACAAATCCTGCAAGATTTCCAGAGTTAAAATCGTTTTGTACTATTCCAAAAATATTTTCAGCTGCTAAGTGCCTATTAAGTCCCATTATCATAATTTCAGATCCTGTAAAAAAATCTATAAACTGTTCATCTTTTTCCATGTTATTTTTTTAATATTAGTGTGTAATTTGTGCAATCTTTTATCTGTTTTAAAAAGTCTTTCACTTTAATTTCTAAAAGATAGATAATTGTGTTTTAGTCGTAAATTGTTCTAAAAATTTCATTCCTTTTTTAGAATTTCCTTTTTTATTTAGCCTCGGACTCCAAACAGCGATGCTATATTTATTTGGATGAATAGCAACAATACCACCTCCAACTCCACTTTTACCCGGCAGACCAACTTTAAATGCAAACTCTCCTGCTTCATCATAAAAACCACACAATTGCATAATAGCATTTATACGTTTAGATTTACTTTCTGAAACTATTTTTTTATTACTAATTGGATCTATTCCGTCGGTAGTTAAAAATAAAAACGTACGCGATAATTCTTTGCAAGTCATTTCAATAGAGCATAAATTATAGTAAAAGTCCATAACAACATCAATATCGTTTTTAATATTGTTAAAAGACTTCATTAAATTAATTAAAGCAACATTTTTATAACCTGTTTGTTTTTCAGACTCAGCAATTCTACTACAAAAATCAATTGATGAGTTTCCAGAAATATCTCTTAAAAAGTTTAAAAATTCGATTTTAGGATCTTTAAAATAACTTACCAAAATATCGCAAATTACTATTGCTCCTGCGTTTATTAAAGGGTTTCTCGGTATTCCTTTATCGTATTCTAATTGTACTAAAGAATTAAAAGCAGTTCCTGAAGGCTCAACTCCTAAACGTTCCCAAATTTTTTCGCCTCTTTTTTTATACGCGAGTGTTAAGGATAAAACTTTGGCAATACTTTGTATAGAAAATTTTTCATCTGCATCTCCAATACTAAAATGTTGGTTGTCTATTGTTGTAATATGAACTCCAAATTTATTAGGATCTACTTTACTTAATTCTGGAATATATGAGGCTACTTCTCCTTGATTTTTTACCTTTTCTAAAGAATTATTTATTTTAATTAGTATGTTATTATAATCCATTTGTTAACTTAACTTTTGTTGGTTTAGAACCTATTAATTACTTGTTTAATTTCTTTAAAAAAGCAGTTAAAAGTATAAAATATTAATGAATAAATTCCGTATATTTAACAATTATGATAAAAGACACAAAACTAGCCGTTCTTATAGATGGCGACAACATTCCGTCAAGATATATTAAAGAGATGATGCAGGAAATTACCAAATATGGTACACCCACTGTAAAACGTATTTATGGAGACTGGACCAAGCCTCATCTATCTAAATGGAAAGCTATTTTGCTGGAAAATGCAATAACTCCAATTCAACAATACGGTTATACTACAGGTAAAAATGCTACGGATTCTGCTATGATAATTGACGCCATGGATATTTTATATTCTGAAAAAGTAAATGGTTTTTGTTTGGTTTCTTCTGATAGCGATTTTACAAAATTAGCAACTAGATTACGCGAAGAAGGTTTGGTTGTTTATGGAATTGGCGAAAAGAAAACACCCGATCCGTTTATTGTTGCTTGCGATAAATTTATTTATTTAGAAATATTAGATACTAGTGAAAATGATACAGAAAACGGAAAAACACATCCTAAAAAAGCAAGTATCGATAAAATTACTCCAAAAGTAATTACATTTTTAAGAAATTCTGTTGATGATGCTGCAGATGATGATGGTTGGGCATTTATGGGAGATGTTGGTTCGCTAATTTTAAAAAAGCAACCTAATTTTGATGCACGTAATTTTGGTTTTCAAAAACTAACGCCTTTGTTTAAATCTTTACCTCAGTTTGAAATTGAACAACGCGATAGAACTAGCGGACGATTTAAACTAATTTATGTAAGAAATAAAAAGAAATAATTCGCTACGTTTTGCAAACGTATTGGGGATGTAGCTCATCTGGCTAGAGCGCTTGACTGGCAGTCAAGAGGTAGTGGGTTCGACTCCCATCTTCTCCACTAAAAATATAGAAATTTTAAAAGGTTTTTTAATTTAATTAGAATTGACTAAAATTTGACAAAATTTTCAATTAAAATGTTATTGATTTATTTTCCCCATTATTAGAATAACTGATACTAAAATCTCTTTTTTGAAGATTCACTTTTAGTTGAGCAAAATCCTCATCATTTACCCACATAATATCTATCTCATTTTTAGGAGTTTCATTAATTTTAATTTCTCCTGAAAAAGCCTTTAGTGTATTTCTTAATCGAATCATTTCTAGTTGATTAATCACAACATCTTTCTTTAAACCGTTTTCAATATCCTGTATTGAAAGTGTTGTTCTATTGATTTCTTTATGACCAGCACTTCCTCCATTATCAGCAGCTTTATAATTATTTTTACCTGCAAAAAGATCCAAATACCATACTTGAGGAATCCCTGGCATAAATAATTGAATGGCTCTAGCTAACAACAGTTTTTGTTCATCTTCTCCTAACGCACTAAAAAATGTTGCATTTATTTGATAGTAGGAAATTTTCTTTCCTGATGGATCATAAAGGTTTTTTACACGGCCTCCACGTTCTATTATTTTATTCATTATAGATTCAATCTCGTCATCTTCTAAAAGACCTTTATTATAAACTCCGTTAACGGATTTTCCTTTTAAATCTAATACAGGAATGCCATCATGACAACCCAACATGTTTACTGTTTTGTACCCTTTATTAATTATTTCTTTAGCCCATGTTAGAAGTGCTAAACTATTTGAATTTTCTATGGTATGAATTGTTAATCCAGGCAAGAAAAAATCGTAAATATAATAACCTTCATTTGCAACTTCATCGTGTAAATGCAAACCGTATTCTGCATGAATTTCTGGTAAAACAGTTAAATTATTTTTTCGTGCTATTTCTTTAATACGTTTTAAATAATCCCAAGTACCTGGTTTATTAAAAAAATTTGTTTGTCCAATTTCCTTATGTAAATATGCAAAAGCATCAAGCCGCAAAATTTTACAACCAAAATCGCTAACTTTTTTTAAGGTTTCTTCATAAAAATCCCAAACTAATTCAGAATTTGCATTTACATCCATTTGACCTAAAAAACTTTTATCATCATTTACTTTCTGGTAAAAGGTATTCCAATAAGGTTGTTCTGTACCATCTGGGAAAGGCACTTTTAATATTGGTAGTCCGGATTTTCTCATAAACAATTTATTAAGAAATTCGTCCTTAGGTATAATTACTCCGTCATCTCCAATTGTACCATTTCCTTCCCAAAAGGTATTCCAATTAATAAAAAAGTCTTTGTATTTTGATTGATTTCCGTGTTTTAATAAATCTTTAAATTGAGGAGATGCTACAGACAGGTGGTTTAATACAATATCAAATTTTAATTGTATATCCAGTTTTTCTAATGCTTTTAAATCATCTTCTGAAACTAATTCTTCATTCAGGTTATAATCAATGATTGAAAAACCGCGATCTAAATCGCTATTAAAAAAAGTGGGAAGTACGTAAAATAACGAAAAAGTATTTTTGAATTCAGGCATTTGCAACATGGCAACCAAATCGCTCAAATTTGTGCCAATACTGTCTGGATATGCATTTAGCATTACTCCATTTGTAATTTTAGAATCTTTCGACATTATTTAAGATTTTATAGAAGTTCTGATAATATGTTAATATTGTCTGGCAATCTGCCTACATTTTGAAGTTTTAAGGCTGCAAGTTGCAAGGCCACCTCTAAGCATTTTTCAATAGGTTTATTTTTGATATAGGCAAATAAGAAACCAGACCAAAATGCATCACCTGCTCCTGTAGCATCTTGTACAACATCAATTTTTATTGCGGGTAATTGAATAGCTTTTTTTCCTTTTTCAGACAAGATAACACCTTTACTTCCTAGTGTTAAACAAACTGTATCTACTCCTTCTGAATGGAAAAAATTAAAAATGTCTTCATGCGATAATTTTTTCTCAAAAAGTCTTAGCATATCGTCTT
>NZ_JBFLKT010000234.1:0-8753 GCF_040883305.1 Lutibacter sp. | reverse complement strand
GTTGGTTAAGTGCTAAATTATGTTGTGGATGACTTGTTAATCCAGGATAATTAACCTGTGCTATTTTAGGATGCTTTTCTAAATGTTTCGCCAATTTAAGCGCATTTTCACTTTGCTTAGAAACCCGTAAATGTAAGGTTTGTATTCCTCGACCTATAAGCCAACAATCAAAAGGAGCAGGTACAGCGCCATTTAATTGTTGAATGGCTTTAATTTTAGCTGCAATTTTTTCATTATTCAAAATAACAGCTCCACCTAAAACATCACTATGTCCACCAAAATATTTTGTTGTAGAATGAATTACAATATCTGCACCAAAATTTAGCGGATTTTGAAATACTGGAGTAAGCCAAGTATTATCAACAACACATAAGGCTTTATTTTTATGAGCTATTTTTGAAATTGCTTTAAGATCACTTAATTTTAACTGAGGGTTTGAAGGTGTTTCAACCCAAATCATTGTTGTATTTGGTTTTATGGCGTTTTCAAGAGCCTGTAAATCTGTCATATCAATTTGACTATAACTTAATCCCCAAGGCTTTAAAACTTCATTAAATAATTTTTTAATTGTAAAGTAAATATCATCAGGTAATAAAACGTGGTCTCCTGTTTTTAAACTTTGTAGAATTGCGCTAACAGCCGCCATTCCTGAAGAAAATGCAAAAGCATAAGTGCCATTTTCTAATTTAGCAATACTTTTTTCAACAACTTGTCTGTTTGGATTGTCGTTTCTAGAATATACAAAATCGTTATTGTAAGAACCATCTGAATTTCTTTTATAAGTACTGGATAAGTAAATAGGAATACTAACAGCACTAACATCTGAGAATGTATTTTCTGCACTTTTTATGGCTAAAGTTTCAAATTTTGGTTTCATTGAATAGTATTTTTGTGTGATCTTTATTTTTTAAGACTTTAATTTGTTATAGTGGTTTTGTCTTTAACTTTAAAACAACGTTCCTTACCTAAATATGCAGGATTTCCAAATTCTTCAGACCAAAATCCATCTAAAATATCATTTGAAAGGCAACGATAAACAACTACACCTTTATATGTATTTGAATCTTCACCTTTATAATTAAAATTAATTACCAATATATTGTCCTTAAAAAAACCAGTTCCAAATTGTTTTTGTGAGTTATTAATTAACCATTTGGCAATTATGCTGTTATGATCATCTAATGTTAAGGTTAATGTGCCTTTATAAGTTATATTTGTTTCATCCTGATTGCTGCCAATAATTGTATAAATTCCAACTAAATTGGTTACAGAAATAAGTGTAGACATTGTATTATTTGGCTAATTTGTAATTAAATTTCATTTCAACTGCTTCTTTGCCTTCATCTTTAAAAATTACATAAATATTCAATTCATTTTTAGAAATTTTTTCAAACGTAAGACCATCAAAATAAACTTTGTTATTTTCAATTTTTACAAGTGGAAATTCTATGGAAGCATCTTTTTCTTCCCAGCCTTTTAAATTTTTATCAAAATGTTTAATACGAAGTAAAAGACTTTCGTTTTTTTCGGTAATTGTACATAACTCGTAAAACTGAACAGCTTCATCAACTACTAATTTAAATGAACCCATCATAGATTTTCCAAGTGGAGAAGTCCAAACTTCTTCTGTAATTCCGCCTAAAGCTTCGCCCTGCCAATGGCCAGCAATCCAAGACACATCATTTATAGCAGCAGTAGGACTTTCTTTACCTTCTAATGTTAACGTATTTTGAGAAATAATTGTAGCAGAAACTAAAAATAATATTAGAGCTAAATAGTTTTTCATTTTTAAAAATTTAAAATACCTGACTAAACTAATGCTATTTATTTAGAAAAACAATTACGCAGATACTACTTAATTGTTACTAAATAATCTTTTAATTCTTGATATGTTGAAATTTTAATTGAAACTTTTTCTTTGTCAATTACATCTTTAATTTGTTGCGGATACTCAATAGATTCATTTAAAACAGGTTCTACAACATCTAAAAACTTAACAGGGTGTGCAGTTTCTATAAATATTCCTTGGCCTTTGTTATTTTTAAAATATTTTTTTAAACCTAAATACCCAACTGCTCCATGAGGATCTGCAATATAACCTGATTTCTTTTTTATTTCTTTCATTGCTTCTCGGGTTTCATCATCTGAAAACGAGTAAGAAGTCAGGTGTTTTTTCAATTCTTTATCAGTGCCATAAATTTCCTGAATTCTAACAAAATTACTAGGATCACCAACGTCCATTGCATTTGAAATAGTTTGTTTAGAAGGTTTTGCAGTATAAACTCCGGTTTCCAAATAATTTGGAACAATATCGTTTGCATTAGTTGCTGCAATAAATTGTTTTATAGGTAAACCTAATTGTTGCGCCATTATACCAGCACAAATATTTCCAAAATTACCACTCGGAACAGAAAATATAAGATCTTTCTTTTTGTTTTTTAATTGTTTAAAAGCAAAAAAGAAATAAAACATTTGTGGTAACCAACGTGCTACATTAATAGAATTTGCAGAAGTCAAATTTCTTTGTGAAGTTAATTCTTCGTCTAAAAAAGCCTTTTTCACCATTGCCTGGCAATCGTCAAAAGTACCATTAACTTCTAATGCTTTAATATTTTGACCTAAAGTAGTTAGTTGTTTTTCTTGCACATTACTAACCTTTCCACTTGGATATAGAATTACCACATCAACACCTTCAACTCCTAAAAATCCGCTTGCAACTGCGCCTCCTGTGTCTCCAGAAGTTGCCACTAAAACAGTTACTTTTGTTGCTTCTTCATCCTTATTGAAATAACCAAAACAACGCGCCATAAAACGCGCTCCAACATCTTTAAACGCCATTGTTGGTCCGTGAAATAACTCTAATGTTACAATATTTTTTTTGATAGGAACAACAGGGAAATCAAAGCTTAATGTATCTTCAATTATTTCTTTTAATTCCTTTTCAGGAATTTCTTCACCTATAAATTGTTTAATTACTTCATAAGCAATTTCAGTATTATTAAAATATTCTATATGTTTGAAAAACCCCTTTGGTAACGGTGAGATACTTTCAGGGAAATATAAACCTTTATCAGGAGCAAGTCCTTTTATAACTGCATCCTTAAACGATACATTTGGTGCTTTTTTATTTAAACTATAGTATTGCATTATTAATTTCTATTTAATCGTTTATTTGTTTAACCGTTGAGTTGTTCAATTGTTGAATCGCGTAATTCGATAATTAAACAACATGCTAACTTTCAACTTTTCAGCCTTTTAACTTTGTAATTATAATTCTTTTATTCCTTGTTTGTTAATTCTTGAAACGTGGATATCATATTCAATTCCAACTTTATCATAAACACTTTTCATTGCTTCGGCTACTTTTAAAGCAGTTTCTTTTCCTTTACTTAATGCAAATATTGAAGGTCCAGAACCAGAAATTCCACAACCTAAAGCTCCAGTATTTAAAGATTGCTGTTTTACAGCATCAAAAGCTGGAATTAGAATAGAACGAATTGGTTCTATAATATAATCTTCTAAAGAACGACCAATTAATTCGTAATCTTCAGTATATAAACCACTAATTAATCCACCAACATTTCCCCATTGTTTAATGGCATCTTTTAAAGGAATATTAGTTTTTAATATTTCACGAGCATCAGAAGTTTTTACTTCTATTTGCGGATGAATTACTGTCGCATATAATTTTGAAGGTGTATGTATGCTAATAATATCTAACGGATTGTAACTTCTAACCAATGTAAAACCACCAAAAAGGGCAGGAGCCACATTATCTGCATGTGCAACTCCAGTTGCTAAGCGTTCTCCTTCCATTGCAAAACGAACTAAGTCTGTTGTGTTAAAAGGATTTCCTAATAATTTATTTATTGCCCAAACAGCACCTGCAGAACTTGCAGCACTACTTCCAATCCCACTTCCTGGTTTTATACGTTTGTTAATTTCAATTTCAAAACCAAATTCACTTTCTGTTTCAGCTAATAAAGCCAATGCAGCAACTCCAGCAACATTATTATGAGTTTCCAAAGGCAAAGTTTGCCCAATAATTTTTGTAATAGTTACACCTTTTTTTGCAACTTTTCTAATAGTCATTTCGTCACCGACATTGTCTAATGCCAAGCCAAGTACATCAAAACCACACGATATATTGGCAATCGTAGCAGGTGCAAATATTTTTAATTCATCCTTCTTCATTATTAATTATTAATTAGTTATTTCCAATTCTAATAATATCAGCAAATAAACCTGAAGCAGTAACATCTGCACCAGCACCAGCACCTTTAATAATTAGTGGTTGTACAGGGTATCTATCAGTAAAAAATAATACAATATTATCACTTCCATCTAAATTATAAAATGGATGATTAGATGGGATTTCTTTTAAGCCAACTTTAGCCTTTCCATTATCAAATTCAGCAACAAATTTTAATCTACAATTATTTGCAGCAGCTTTTTTATAAATTTTATTAAAATGTTCAGCTTCTAATTTTAAGGTTTCTATAAATTCAGGAACTGTATCTACAGCTAATGAAGCTTTTGGTAAAAACGAATCATTTTCAATGTCGTATAGTTCTAATCTTGTGCCACTTTCTCTCGCTAAAATTAAAATCTTGCGCATTACATCCACACCGCTTAAATCTATTCGTGGATCAGGTTCTGTATAACCCTGAATTCCAGCCTGTTCAACTACATTGTAAAATGAATTTTCTTCATTAAAATTATTAAATACAAAGTTTAAACTTCCAGATAATACGGCTTGTATTTTATTAACTTTATCACCAGAGGCAATTAAGTTTTTTAACGTGTCAATTATTGGCAATCCGGCACCAACATTTGTTTCAAATAGAAATGGGGCATTGTACTCGCGTGCTAATTGTTTTAAGTTTAAATAGTTTGTATAATTAGAGGAACAGGCAATTTTATTACATGTTACAACTGCAACACTTTCCTTTAAATAACTAGCATATAATTTAGAAATATTTTCATTTGCAGTATTGTCAACAAAAATGCTATTTCTGTGGTTTAAATCGGTTACTTTTTGATGAAACAAATCCATATTTAAAGCTGTTCCTTTTTCTAAAGCAACTTTCCAATTTTCCAAATCGATACCATCTTCATTAAATACCATTTTTTTAGAATTTGTTAAAGCAATTACACGAACTTGTAACCTTAAATTCTTAAGTAAAAAGGCTTGTTGCTGTTTTATTTGTTCCAATAATTTTCCGCCTACATTTCCAACACCAACTACAAATAAATTTAACTGTTTAGTTTGGTTTTCAAAGAATTCTGAATGTAAGGTGTTTAATGCTTTTTTGATGTCTTTATGCAAAATAACTGCTGAAATATTTTTTTCAGAAGCACCTTGTGCAATAGCTCTAATATTTACATTGTTTCTTCCTAAAGTACTAAACATTTTACCACTTATACCTTGATGGCTTTTCATATTATCACCAACCAAGGCAATAATGGCATTGTTTTCTTCAACAATTACAGGTTCAATTTTGGCGTGTTCAATTTCGTAACTAAATTCAGTATCAATTGCAGTTTTAGCTTTTAGCGCATCATTATTACTTATTGCAAAACAAATTGAATGTTCTGATGATGCTTGTGTAATTAATGAAACATTAATTTTTTCTAAAGATAATGCTTCAAACAAACGTTTAGAAATTCCAGGGATACCAATCATTCCGCTACCTTCTAACGTAATTAATGCCATATTTTCTATATGACTAATTCCTTTAATTGGATTGTTATTTGATGATTCTTTAGTAATTAAAGTTCCTTCGGCATCTGGTTCAAAAGTGTTTTTTATACAAATAGGAATTTCTTTTTTAAGTATTGGTTGAATGGTTGGTGGATATAGTACCTTTGCACCAAAATGTGACAATTCCATAGCTTCTTGATATGAAATATTTGGAATTGGAAATGCCTCTCGTACAAATTTAGGATTTGCAGTATACATTCCACTTACATCTGTCCAGATTTCTAATACAGAAGCATTTGTTGCGGCTGCAATAATAGCTGAAGTATAATCTGACCCACCACGACCTAATGTAGAAACTTCTCCATTTTCTGTCTTAGCGACAAAACCTGGAAGCATAACAATTTTAGAATTGTTTTGTTTGAAAAAATCTTCAATGTTAGCATTTGTTTTTGGAAATAAAACAGCAGCGTTTGAAAAATTATTATTGGTAACAATTAATTCTTGTGAATTCTTTAAAACAGCATCTAAATTGTTGGTTTGCATTGCATTTGCAATAATAAAAGAAGAAAATAATTCACCAAAGCTCACAATTTTATCAGAGGTTTTGTTTGATAATTCATTAATTAAAAAGACACCTTCTAACGTGTTTTCTAATTTATTTAACATCTTTTTTATCTCACCTAAAACATTACTTTGATTATTTATAGGTATTAATTCTCTTACAACCTGAACATGTTTTTCTTCTATAATTTCAAAAGTTTTTATATAATCTTTATTACCACTACATGCTAAATTACCTGCTTCTAACAACAAATCGGTTACACCACCAAGTGCAGAAACAACTACAGCGACCTTATTTTTATTAGCACTATCTTTTACGATGCTAATTACTTTGTTTATATTTTCTGAAGATGCTACCGATGAGCCTCCAAATTTTAATACTTTCATAGTATTGTTTTATAATGAATTTTTTAAATTGTATTTTTTGTTTTCAAAATAGTGAAAACGAATGTGTACGGATAATATGATAGAATAAAACCCCTAAAGGGTTGTTGTAGTAGTTGTAGCAATAATTAAGCTGCGCATTTGAATTGCGTTTTGTGTTAACTTATATGATTTTGCTATTTGCATAGGGTAAAATTAACTTTTTTTTTAAAACCACAGTACTTTTACGTGAATTTTAGTAAAATTTTATTTTTCACCTAATAAAACTAAACACTCATCATTATTTTAAAGAACTTTTTGTGAATAATAAAAAACTCCGAAGCTGAGTTCGGAGTTTTAATTTTTTTATAAATCTATAATTACTTGATTTTGTAATAAATCTTCAAAAGATTCTTCTTTTCTAATAAGGTAATCTTTTCCTTCATATACTAAAACTTCTGCAGGTCTATAACGAGAATTGTAGTTAGATGCCATTGAATAACAATAGGCTCCTGCATTGTTAAAACACAATACATCTCCTTCTCTAATTTCGCTAATTCTTCGGTTAGAACCAAAAGTGTCGGTTTCGCAAATATAACCTACAACCGAGTAATAACGCTCGCGACCTACAGGATTTGAAACATTATGAATATGATGATAAGAATCGTACATCATAGGGCGGATTAGATGATTAAATCCAGAATCTATACTTGCAAAAACGGTTGATGTTGTTTGTTTTACAACGTTAACTTTTGCTAAAAATGAACCAGCTTCACTTACTAAAAATTTTCCTGGCTCAAACATTAAGGTTAAATCTTTTCCGTAATCTTTACAAAATTTATTGAATCGTTTTGTTAAACGATTTCCTAACTCTTCAATATTTGTTGAAATATCACCTTCTTTATAAGGTACTTTAAAACCGCTCCCTAAATCTATAAACTCCAAATTCTTAAAATCTTTAGCAGAATTGAAAATAATTTCAGTCGCAGCTAAAAAGACATCAATATCTAAAATATCAGAACCTGTATGTGTATGAATACCGTTAATTCTCATTCCAGTATTTTCTATAACACGCTTAATAAGTGGGATTTGATGTATAGAAATTCCAAATTTTGAGTCAATATGTCCAACAGAAATTTTATGATTTCCACCTGCCATAATATGCGGGTTGATACGCACACAAACAGGAATGTTAGGGTAGTGGTGACCAAATTGTTCTAAAATAGAAATATTATCTATGTTTATTTGTACCCCTAACTTTGAAACCTCTTCAATTTCTTCTAAAGAAACTCCGTTTGGCGTAAAAATAATGTCTTCAGGTGCAAAACCCGCTGTTAATCCTAATTTTACTTCTTGAATAGAAACAGTATCAATTCCAGAATTTAATTTCTTAAATAATTTTAAAATACTAACATTCGTATTTGCTTTTACAGCGTAATTTAATTTTAAATTTGTTACACCTTCAAAAGCGTTTATAATTCGATTGTATTGCAAAGTAATTTTTTCAGCGTTGTAAACATACAACGGACTTCCATATTTTTCGGAAAGTGATACTAGTAACTGATTATCCATTCATTTTTTTTGAAGTCCAAAAATAGGAAATGCTTTTAGTTATTAAAATATATTTTTGTAAAATAACAAAATTTAACAGTTTGTTAAATTTTAAATTTAACAATTGTTTTTAAATAGCGAACAAATCGAACGTATTTTGAACTAATTGTTCTTTTTTTAGGTTGTAAACAGTGTCAGAATTATTTTTAAGATAATAACTTAAAATCCGTTTAATATCATTATTATCTTTCTTAGTTATTATTACTTTGTTATAATCGTCAATATTTTCAAGTTGTTCCGTTGCATTTGCATAGCCAAAACCTTTATAAATTCCATTTAAAATAAGAATAAATGCTTGTTCATTTTCTGTTCTTCCAGCTTCTTTTATTATAAAATTTTCGGATTTAAATTTAACCGATTCAATTGCTTTTAATACTCTTTTATTATAACTTTTAGCAGTTTCTTCATCTTTACAAATACCTTTACATTGCTTTATCTGGTAATGAAAACAAGTAGTAACATTTGTTTGTAAATGACAATATTTTGGACATAATTCAAATGTTTCACATAATTT
>NZ_JBFLKT010000233.1:0-2727 GCF_040883305.1 Lutibacter sp. | reverse complement strand
GTAGGAAGGCCACCAAAATACATTGAAAAAACTATAACTAAAAGTTATAGAATTCCAAAATCAATGGAGAAAGAATTAAATGAAGTAGTAAAAGAAATGAAAAATCCATATCAAATCAATTATAAATGTAAAAATACATTATGAAAGAAAGACTTGAAAAATTAAAGAAGGAAATCTTTGAACAAGAGATTAAAGAAGTAGCAATGATAATTGGTGACTTAAAAGAAAGTAGGGCAAGCAAAGAAGAACAATATTTTAATCCTATTGGTTGTGTTAAGTATGATGCATTCCTAGCAGGAGTAAAATGGATGGAAGAAAAAATCAACAATCTTCAAAATGAAAGCAAATAAAGAAATACATCCAAATATAGTGCTATTATTAAAATTACTAACTATATTTGTTGGAATCACAATATTGTTTTATTTAATGAAATTTACACTACCATGAGCGACATAACAAAATGTAGTGGCGAATTTAGTGGAGACAAAGTATGCCCCATAAGGGATACTTGCTATAGGTTTAAAGCTCCTGAGTGTGATTTTTGGCAATCTATTTTTGTAAATTCTCCGGGAGAATTTATTGAGAGTAACAAAAAATATAATTTTGAATGCAATCATTATTGGAAAATTAAAACAGTTAGAAAATGAAAAACTTTGTATTAACACTAATAGCTATTTGCGTAGCTTCTTTTTGGATAGCTTACTTAGATATTCAATTAACCGGAGGAGATTACTTTGATGATTTAAGATGGTGGGGATGGATAGCAATATCTATATTTTTTGCAGCTTTCTTACTTGGATTTTATGTAACTTTTATAAGGTCTTTTATTGAAACTATTAAAAGAAGGTTTAAAAAATAACAATGGAAGAAGAAAGCATTGAACAACTTTTGAGAGCAAATAGAATAGCAAACATAAATCTGAAAAGAATTAGATTCTTAATGAATTCAAGTAATAATATGAACTTATTAACTCACATTATAGATTGTAAATCATCAATTGAATTTAGCGAATTAATGATGCTTAAAATTGTTCCCGATGATTTCTTAATTAATAATGGATTGAATTACGACAAAAAACTAAAAAGTTATTACTTATGATTATGGCAATATTTATAGCAATATTTATAACTATACTAATGGCTGAAATAAATGCTAGAATAGATAGTAAAAGAATAAAGAAAGAAAACTACATTAACAATAAAGGGCATTTTGTAAGAGCTGCTATAAGATTTGTTGTAATAGCAACATCTTCACTCTTTATGTTGAGAATCGGCATTGTAGATTATATAGCAATTAATTTAATTTGTTATGCAATATTTTGGATTCTATTTGATTTGTTGATAAATGATAAATTAGGAAAACCACTATTTAGAATAGGAGAAACTTCTAAAACTGATAGATTTTTACAAAAGATAAGCTGTGGAGAAGAAGATTTAGCTTTCCTGTATAAATTAAACGTTTTATTAATGTTTGCATTTACATATATGCATTATTTAATTTACTTTTAATGGAGCAAATACTAACTTTCAAAATAGGATTAAAAACTATTAATCCCAAATTAGAAGAAACTGATAAAAACAGTTTGATAGTAACTATTGAAAATGAAAGTCTAGAAATTCCAATTGAAACTTATAGAAAAATAGTTTCTAATCCTTATGCTGGAACAGAAGTGAAGTTCTTGGAATTATTAAAGCACTATCAAAGTGTAGAATTTGAAGAAATAAAATAAAAATGGAAAAGTATTATGAGTATTAAAACAATTACTGGAGAAGCAGCTATATTAAAAGGTTATAGTATAAAGATTTCAGATAGATTGAGTGAATATTTTCCAGTTAAGAGATATTATTCAATGGACGTTATGGAAATTGAAGGACATTCTCCTATATTTTTAAGTGTTGAATTTTATGAAGATGAAGTAGGGCTTGCTGAATACAATAGATATATTAAAGAAAAGAAACAAATTGAGAAATAAAAAAGCAAAAATTTGCAATTGATAAATAAAAGGTTTAATATTGTGTATTAGTTCTTTAAAAAGAAAATAAAGAGGTGGCGGAATTATGAAAACAAAACCAATACATAAATTAAATGAAGGAAATCTATTCACAATCTGTAATACTTGTAGAACTATAATTTCTTATGAAATTATAAATAACCCATTTTGTTCTAAGAAATGCGAAAAGGAATTTAAAGAAGGGTAAGATGAAACAACTCAACTGTAAAGAATGCAATTCTCCTTTCGTAGTAAACAGAACTTTCAAACTTTGCCAATATCATAATAACATCCGGTTACATGGAAAACCTTTCCTAGATAAAAAACCAATCAAACAAAAGAAAAAGATAAATCCTAACAATGCCTTTAGAGAACGAATGAGGGCTTCTAATGGATTATTAACTTGTGAGGGGTGTGGAGTAAGAAAAGAGCATTTAGATGTTTCTCACATCATACCAATAAGTTTAAGAAAGGATTTAGAAGAAGATGATAGAAATCGTCAGCTATTATGTCGTAAATGCCATATAATTTGGGAACATGGAGAAAAAAAAGACAAAGAAGCTTTGATTTGTTATGAGAATAACTTAGTTTTGATAAAACAATTAGATAACAAATATTATTATAGAAATTATGGCAAAATATAAGTGTTTAGTAGATGATTATCTTTTTTTTAAAAGAGGAGAAGTATATGGTGAAAATGAATGGAGTGGTAGAGTAGTAAAAGAAGACGTATTTGT
>NZ_JBFLKT010000232.1:0-4865 GCF_040883305.1 Lutibacter sp. | reverse complement strand
TTATTGTAAATAACTGGAAATACAAATACAGATTAATAGACAACCGAGAAAGAAGACGCATACTAGATTGCGTTGCTAATGCATCGTATCCGTTTAACGATAGACCTATTTAAAAAAGAATAAATACTTTTCTAAAAAGCCACTTGCAGAAGTGGCTTTTTTTTATAGTATTATTAAAATTCTTGTAATAATTAAAAATTCTATATTTTTGCGTCAATTTAAAACTAACTATTATGATTAAAATGATTCACTCTTACTGGGCTTATATAGTTCTTATTGTATTAATTTTCGCCATTGTTAATGCCTTTTTAGGTTTAAGAGCCAACAAAAAATTTGAAGCTAAAGATTTACGAATTGCATTGTTTGCCTTAATCGCATCTCATATTCAACTAATTTTTGGATTTGTTGCCTACTATTTATCATCTTTTTACGATACCATGCGTGCAGCCGGGATGGGAGAAGTTATGAAAAACAGCGATTTAAGAAAAGTTTTAGTAGAACACCCTTTGGTAGGTATTATTGCTATTACTTTAATAACAATCGGGTTTTCTAAACACAAAAAGAAAACTACCGACGCTGCAAAATTTAAAACTATTGCCATATTTTATACAATTGCATTAATTTTAATTTTAAGTAGGATTCCTTGGGACTTATGGTTTTCTAACTAATAAAAACTGAAGGTTGTTTTAAAATTTACTTTTAAAATAACCTTTTTATATTTTTTAATATGAAACGAGCGATTTAAAAAGTTTATCATTCCATGAAATAACAAACCTGCCTGCCAAACAGGCAAGTAGCGAACAGCAGGTGACCATTAAAAAATAATAATAATATAGACACATGAAAAAAATACTTTCATACATACTTTCCCCAATCTTCTATCTTTTTTATGGAATTTTATTGTTAATTTTTCACTTATTACAATGGATTGGTTTTAATGTTGGTAAATACAAAGGACACAAAATTGCAGTTGATTTAATGAATTGCACACTTACGTACCTTTTGTACATATTAGGAACTCGCATAAAATTTATTAATAAGTACCCAATTCCAAAAGACGTTCCTTTAATAATTGTCTCCAACCACCAAAGTATGCATGATATTTGTCCTATTTCATGTTATCTAAAAAAACAACATCCAAAATTTGTTTCAAAAATTGAATTAGGAAAAGGGATTCCAAGTGTTTCTTATAATTTAAGACATGGAGGTTCTGTTTTAATTGATAGAAAAGATCCAAGACAATCTTTAACAGCAATTAGAGATTTTGGAAAATATATTGAAGAAAACAATTATGCAGCCGTAATTTTTCCTGAAGGTACAAGAAGTAAAGACGGAGTTCCAAAACGTTTTTCAGAAAATGGCTTAAAAATGCTTACCAAATTTGCACCTTCTGCTTATGTAATTCCAGTTTCTATAAACAACTGCTGGAAACTTAATAAATACGGAATGTTCCCTTTAGAAGTTGGCGTAAAAGTTACTTTTGAGTTTCACGAACCAATAGAAGCAAGTTCCCTAAAATTTGAAGACTTATTTAAAAAAGTAGAAAGCTCCATAAAAAATTCCGTAATTTAGCGGCCTACTACTAAAAAAATAAGACATGTCATTACACAATATCCGGTTAGAGGTAATGCTAACCCTAGAAAAGAATATAGATACTTTTGTAGAAAAATTCTTAATTACACCTGAAAAAATCTGGCAACCAACAGATTTTTTACCAAATTCTCAAAGCGAAAAATTTATTGATGAAGTAAAAGAAATTAGAGAATTGTCTAAAGAAATGGACGATGATTTTTGGGTAGTTTTAGTTGGGGATACTATTACAGAAGAAGCGCTACCTACATACGAATCTTGGCTTCTAGATGTTGAAGGAATTTCGCAACACAGCGCTAACGGTGGCGATAATGGTTGGGCAAAATGGATTAGAGCTTGGACTGGAGAAGAAAACAGGCACGGAGATGTGTTAAATAAATATTTATACTTATCCGGACGTGTAAATATGCGCGAAATGGAAATAACAACCCAACATTTAATTAGTGATGGTTTTGATATCGGTACTGCGCGTGATCCTTATAAAAACTTTGTGTATACCAGTTTTCAAGAATTAGCAACGTTTGTTTCTCATAATAATGTAGCTAAAATTGCACGTAAAAACGGACATAAATTATTAGCTAAAATGTCAAAAATTATTGCTGGTGACGAAATGCGTCATCATTTGGCATATACAGAATTTGTTCGTCAAATTTTTCAGCACGACCCAAGTGAAATGATGTTGGCTTTTCAATATATGATGAAACATAAAATTGTAATGCCTGCAATGCATTTAAGACATTCTTTTGAAGAAAAAGGAACTTTATTCGATCAGTTTTCTGTTGTAGCCCAGCGCGCTGGTGTTTATACAGGTTTTGATTATGTAGATATTATTAGAAAATTAAATGCTACTTGGGAAATTGATAAAATTACTGGTTTAACCGCCGAAGCTGAAAAGGCAAGAGATTATTTAATGAAACTACCAGACCGCATGTATAGAATTACAGAAAGAATTGTAATTCCAAGTACAAAATATGAGTTTAAATGGATGAATCCGTTGACTTAGTATAGAGTTAACAAACCTAATAGGTCTTTGAGATCTATTAGGTTTAAATTTTTTTAAAAGTTTGATGGGATGCTCAATCAAGTTCAGCATAACGTACTCTAAATTTTATTATGTTATTTCAAAAATATCTTTATCACTTAGAAAATTTAATTTGGTTCTAATTTCAGAAATATGATTTTTTTCTAAAGAAACAATTACAATATCCTCTGTATTTTCTTGAGTCTTCGCAACTTGTTCTCCCAAACAATTATATGCTGCGGTATGTCCATTATATTCCAAATTATTGGTATCAATCCCTACTCTATTCACACCTATTGTATAGCACATATTTTCAATGGAACGCGCTTTTAACAAGGTATCCCAAGCTGAAATTCTTGGTTTTGGCCAATTAGCAACATACATTAAAACATCATAATTTTCAACATTTCTAGCCCAAACCGGAAAACGTAAATCATAACAAACTAACGGACAAATTTTCCATCCTTTATATTCAATAATAATTTTTTCTTTTCCAGGAGTGTACACTGTATGTTCACCTGCCAATGTAAATAAATGACGTTTGTTATAATATTCAATTTTACCGGAAGGATGCACAAAAATAAACCGATTGTAAAAATTCTTATTTTCTGAAATAATTAAACTACCGCAAATAGCTGTTTTTTTTTCTGAAGCAATTTGTTGCATCCATTTAACAGTATCACCAACCATATACTCAGCAATTTTTTGAGGTTGCATACTAAAACCTGTGGTAAACATTTCAGGAAGCACAATTAAATCAACCGTTTCAGTTATATTATTTATTTTTTTTGAAAATTTAATCCGATTTTGTTTCGCATTTTGCCAAACCAAATCTGCTTGTATTAAAGCGATTTTTAAATGTTGCATAGTATTTCTGCTGCTTTTTTTATGGTTTCGTCTGTTTTTGCAAAACAAAAACGTAAAACTTTAGTATCTAATCCATTTTCATTAAAAACCGAAATTGGAACACTTGCAATTTTTTGTTCTTTTGTTAATCGAATTGCAAAATCGTAATCACTTTCAGTAGTAATATTTTTAAAATTTAACAATTGAAAATATGTTCCTTTTGATGGTGTAAATTCAAAACGAGCATCTTTAATTAAACTTAAAAATAAGTCTCTTTTTTGTTGATAGAAATTATTTAATTGTAAATAATTATTCGGTGTTTTTAAATACTCCGCTAATGCAACCTGTGTTGGATGATTTACACTAAACACATTAAACTGATGCACTTTTCTAAATTCAGCCATTAATTCTTTTGGAGCCAAACAATAACCAACTTTCCAGCCCGTATTATGAAATGTTTTTCCAAAAGATGCAGTAATAAAGGTTCTTTCTGACAATGCTGGATATAGTGCAGCTGTTTGATGTATTTCATCATCAAAAATTATGTGCTCATAAACTTCATCACTTAATAACAAAATATTGGTGTCTTTTAATATGTTTTCTAATTGCAACATATCTATTGCCGACAATATTCTTCCTGAAGGATTGTGTGGTGTGTTCACAATAATCATTCTGGTTTTCTCAGAAATTAAACTTTTTACTAATTTCCAATCAATTTTAAAATCTTCAGGATCTAACTGAACTGAAATTACCTTTCCTCCAAAAAGCTCTATTGTTGGTTCGTAACAATCGTAAGCGGGTTTAAAAATTAGTACTTCATCATCTTTTTTAACTGTAGCGGCAATGGCAGTAAAAATTGCTTGTGTTGCTCCTGCTGTTATCGTTATTTCAGTTTCAGGATTGTAAGAAACACCATATAAATATTCCATTTTATTGGCAATTGCTTGTCTCAAAGTGAAAATACCAGGCATTGGCGCATATTGATTTTTACCAGTAACCATAGCCTTATTTACCAATTCAATTAGCTTTTTATCACTTTCAAAATCTGGAAATCCTTGCGATAAATTAAGGGCATTTTCTTTGTGAGCTAAAGCACTCATTACAGAAAATATTGAAGTTGGTACTTCTGGTAATTTAGATTGAAAAGAATGTCTGTATATTGGCATTGTAATTAGATTTAAAATCTAAATTTACTAAATATCCTTAGATATATCTGAAGAATATTCTAAAATATCCGATGGCTGACAATCTAACTCTTTACAAATTGCTTCTAAAGTAGAAAATCGAATCGCTTTAGCCTTACCCGATTTTAGAATGGATAAGTTTGCTGTTGTTATTCCAATCTTTTCTGCCAAATCTTTACTCCTCATTTTTCGTGTAGCAAGCATTACATCAATATTTACAATTA
>NZ_JBFLKT010000231.1:0-7457 GCF_040883305.1 Lutibacter sp. | reverse complement strand
ATATCCGGATTGTCTGCAGAAGATGCTAAAAAAGAATTGGTTACATCTTTAAAAGATCAGGCAAAATCAGATGCAATGGCACATATTCAAGACACTATTGAAGAGGCCAAATTAACAGCACAACAAGAAGCTCGTAAAGTAATATTAAATACAATTCAACGTGTTGGTGTAGAACAAACTGTCGAAAATTGTGTTTCTGTTTTTAATATTGAATCAGATGATGTTAAAGGTAGAATTATTGGGAGAGAAGGAAGAAACATTAGAGCAATTGAAGCTGCAACAGGAGTTGAAATAATTGTTGATGATACTCCAGAAGCAATTATTTTATCGTGTTTTGATCCTGTGCGCAGGGAAATTGCACGTTTATCATTACATAAATTAGTTACCGATGGAAGAATTCACCCAGCTCGTATTGAAGAAGTTGTAAAGAAAACTGAAAAACAATTACAACAAGAAATTATTGAAGTTGGTAAACGTACAGTAATAGATTTAGGAATTCACGGATTACATCCAGAATTAATTAAAACTATTGGTAGAATGAAATACCGTTCTTCTTATGGTCAAAACTTACTACAACATTCGCGTGAAGTAGCAAACCTTTGCGGTTTAATGGCTGCTGAACTTGGACTAAATGCCAAATTAGCTAAAAGAGCTGGTTTATTGCACGATATTGGAAAAGTTCCAGAAACAGAAAGTGAATTACCACACGCTTTGTTAGGAATGGAATGGGCCGAAAAATATAATGAAAACCCAGAGATTTGTAACGCTATTGGAGCGCATCACGATGAAATAGAAATGAAAACATTAATAGCACCAATTGTGCAAGTTTGTGATGCAATTTCTGGAGCAAGACCAGGCGCACGTCGTCAAGTACTAGATTCGTATATTCAACGTTTAAAAGATTTAGAAGATATTGCCTTTGGATTTACAGGAGTTCAAAAAGCCTATGCTATACAAGCTGGTAGAGAGTTACGTGTTATTGTTGAAAGTGAAAAAGTAAATGATGCGAAAGCAGCAGAATTATCTTTTACAATCTCACAAAAAATTCAAAATGATATGACCTATCCAGGTCAGGTTAGAGTTACTGTAATTAGGGAAACTAGAGCAGTAAATATTGCAAAATAGTTTCTTGCTAAATAGAATAGAAAAATCTCACTAAGGTGAGATTTTTTTTATGCTTCATTTCATTGAAAATAGTCTATTTTATAAGTTGAATGAAATTTTTTAAAACAAGTTTAAATTACACAATATAAAGGGTTTAGAATGTGTTACGTGAATTATTTATACAACTAATACGATTTCGTTTATTTCTGTTAAAACCTTAAAAAAAGAGTTCTAAATTCCGTAAATTCGTAACGAAAAATTAGATTGATTTTTGACTATTTTTATTATGAATTAATATTACAGCAGATGAACAAGAGTACTAAAATTGAAGACCCTAATGTTAGATTAAGAAAGGATACAGTTCGGTATATAAACTTACAATTAGAATCTTTAGGGCAACCTATTTTTAATGATAACGAGGATGACAAGTTAAAACTTTGTAATCCAAAGTTTATGGAATTAACTCAAGGCTTAATTAAAAGTTTTAAAGAAAAATCAAGACTACTCTCACAACATTTATCACCAGTAGATTTAAGAATTCAAAATTTTATAAGTGATTATTTAAAGGATGTTAAAATTGATAAACCATTTTCAATTCCAAATGATACGTTAATTCTAAATCAGGCAGGTCATGCACGTGAGGCTAGTTTACCACCAAATGGTAATACGTTTCAGAATGAGATAATTACCTCAAACCGAATAAAACAAGGTATTTTAAATAACCCTATTCACGATAAAAGAACAACAAAAGGTACTTTTCATATTGTTGAAAGTAATTTGCCTGTACCTTTAGATAAAAAAGAAGTTCCAAAAGTTGCGTTTGCTCATTTTTTAAATGCGGCATTTTTACCACCAGAGGAATTAAATGTTTTGCCTTTTACTTCAAATCAAACTGAACAAGCAAAAGTTATGGTTTCAATGCTAATGAGACCAATGGTTTGTCCTGAAGTTAAAGGTGTGATTTCAAAAAAGAGTTTAGAAGTTCGTTTTTTTGCACCAGGAAGTTTAGTGAGTAATTTAGATTTTGTTGAATCTATATTTGGAAATGCCGGTGATCCTAATTTAGCACAAAATGACGCTGCTTTAGATATTGAACATTGGACAGGACATACCGGTTGTATTGTTTTAGCACCACATTTAAAAACATTAACTAAAAAGGAAATAGGATTACCTCATTTTGATGACGCTACTGAACGTCAGAAAAATGATGGAATGTGTTGGAAAGATGAAAAAGAACTATACAATGATGGAAGTGCTTTTAAAATATCTTGCAGAAATGAAAAAGGAGTTGTTGTTACATTGATTGCTGATAACTATTATGGTTATTCAAAAAAAGAAATTAAAACACAAATTAGTTATTCTGCAAACCTATACGGTTTGGTTGAAGAAGAACATTCAGGAGGTGCAATGGCGTTTCCAAGAGGTGTAATGGGTGATTTATTTGATGGTGAAGTTTTTTCTTCTAAATTTGATAATAAGTATTCATTTAAAGATGTAAAACAATTATTAGCTGATAGAATTGATGTAAAAAAGTCTAATTATGCCATCGATAAAAAGTATCCGAATTTAGTTTACCTTCCAGAAAATGCAATTATTAATGCAAATACCAATGATGTTAATTGGACTTTTAAAGGTAAAGAGCATAAATTAATTTTATCACCTTATAAGACATATATTCACCCAACAGGAACTAAATTTAAGCTTGAACGACATAATGCAGTTTCTCTTTGGAGAATTGTTAAAACTGCGCCAGAAGGAATATTTTGTCATAAACCTTGTACAGTTTCAGGTGGAGGAAAATCTGAAATTTCAAAATCAATGTTAAATGCAATAATGTACAATACATTTAATATTGTAGATATTGATGAAGATTTCAAAAAAGCTGATGAAATTATTGAATACGATTATTCAAAACGTTGGAAAAATTATGATCCTACTTTGCCGCAATCGAAACCGTTTTTAAGTCCAGAAAGAACCTTAGGTTCAGCAGTTATGTTGTTAACCCCAAACGATAGAAATACTGAAGAGTTTAATAAGTTCTTAAAAAGCATACCAAATCATATTAGAACATTAGTGCTTTTTGTAAAAAGATTGTACCGTCAAGATCCCGGGAATTTAAATTGGAAAGATTGTATGTCGGTTCAAATAATTAACGGTCAAAAAGGAACAGCGCTTTGGTACTTCGACAATCCAGTAATTGGAAGTTATGTAAGAATTGGATTTAACCAAGAAGGAAGATGGATGCTAAATAAATTAAGATCGGATTTTGCAGCTTCAGCCAAAATTCAAATGGAAGATGATATATCCGCTTCCATAACAATCCCAAGAAATCAACTTAAAAATTTAAATCCTGAGTATACAAATAAGAGTTTAAAAGTGGTTGCAAATTGTGAAGCACATTTATTCCAACGACCTGATGAAGCAATTAATAGAGGATACGACGAAGGAGCAGAACGAGATTTAGTATCGGACAAAGTATTTTTAACAAATTATGAGAAATTAACAAAGCAAGATGCTATTGATATTTATGAAGACACCATAAATTTTGATAAGTATACACAACCTGTAAAAGATTTAATTTTAAGCGTAATTAATAGTCGAAACGAGGATGAATTGTTTTGTTTGCCATCACATCCAAGAATTGTAGATGGTGTTCCAACAAAAAACCCTCGTTATTTAGAAAAGAATATTTTCCATAACGAAACTGAAGACAGCTATTTGGCTGAAATAGGAGTTCGTTTACACAGAAGAATAAAATCGGAAGATCCTGTTATTAATGTTGTGAACGCGGTATTACCAGGAAGAAGAAACAATCCTGTGGATAAGCAAGCAGGAATTCGTCCTTTGGCTGTTTATAACCCAATTCATTACCAAGAAACGCCAGAATTATTTATGGACTTTATTTGTAGTTTAACGGGTAAATCGCCATCAACAACAGGAGCGGGTTCTGAAGGTGCATTAACAAAAGGCCCTTTTAATATGCTAACACCTACCACCGATTTAAACAACGCTTTACTCTCTCATATTTTAACAGAATCTAATGGTTTTAGTACTGCTGCAGGTTATGTTGGAGCTGAAAATCAGGTAGATCACGATATTAGTTTATTAATTCCTGAAATTTGGGCACGTTTAGAACCTGAAGATAAAGATCCAAAAGCATTAATTAAAAACGGGTCTCTAGAAAAATTAAATGATTTTGAGTATGAAGGTAAAAAAGTATTGGCAAGCCGATTAGGATATAGAATTACAAGTACTTTTTCATACAGATGTTTAAACCGTTTATTTGATGAGCCAAACGCGGTATTTAATGAAAAAATGCTAAAACCCGAGTTACAAGGTTTTGAAGACTATGTGGATGGAATTAATAACATTGTTGAAGCTCAGCAAAAAGCAGCACTAAGGTATTTTGAAGATGGAAGTATTGAAGCTGCCATTCCTCCTTTAAAAATATTGTTACACATTATGGCTTATGGGCATTATGAAGGTAAAGATGTTAGTGACCCTGAATTAAGAGCATATTTTGAAAGAGAGTATATTTTAAATAGTAATTGGTATAAAGAACGTTTAATTATTAAACAACAAAAAGACGTAGCCTTTTATGAAAAACAAATTTCTTATTTAGAGACTTTTATTTCAGATTCGAACAATGCAGATATTGTTATAGAATTAGATTTGTTAAGAAAGCTTGAAAATGTTAAAGAGCTACATAACCAATCAAAATCAGAACAATATTTAGAAAATTTAAAAGGCACTATTGGAGCAGATCCATTGTATAGAAAATAATTAATTTGGTTTATGTTTATTACAAACTGTAGTTAAGGGTAAAACTTTTTCTACAGTTTTTATTTTCTAGGATGAAAAGTATTCACAACATCTTTCAAAAAACTTCTGTCTAGATGCATATAAATTTCTGTTGTAGTAATGCTTTCGTGACCTAACATTTGTTGAATAGCTCTTAAGTCTGCTCCCCGTTCTAATAAATGTGTAGCAAATGAATGCCTAAATGTATGCGGACTAATTTTCTTTTTTAAATCTATTTTAATAGCTAAATTTTTTACAATAGTAAAAATCATTACACGGGTTAAGTTTTTTCCTCTTCTGTTTAAAAAAACAGTGTCCTCAAATCCTTTTTGAACGTTTATTTGAACTCTAATATCGTTTATATAATTTGCAATGTATATTTGAGTTTTTGAGTTTATTGGTACAAAACGCTGTTTATTTCCTTTTCCTAAAACCCGAATAAACCCTTCTTCAAAAAATAAATCTGAAAGTTGTAAACCAACCAATTCAGAAACGCGCAAACCACAGCTGTACAATGTTTCAATAATAGTTCTGTTGCGTTCGCCTTGGGGTTTACTTAAATCAATGGCATTTATTAATTTATCAATATCTTCAAGAGCTAATGTGTCTGGCAGTTTTAATCCGATTTTAGGTGTTTCAATTAAATCAGTAGGATTGTCTTTTCTATAATCTTCAAAAATTAAATATTCGAAAAAATTTCGAATTCCTGAAATTAATCTTGCTTGTGAACGTGCATTTATGGTTTTTGAAATGCTGTAAATAAATTCTTGAATTGTGGTTTCATTTATATCAATTGGTGAAATAATAATGTTATTATATTCTAGGTAAGAAATTAATTTATTTACATCACGACCATAACTATCTATAGAGTTTTTTGCCAACCCCTTTTCAATTTTTAAATAAGTAATATAATCTATGAATACACTATTCCATTTCATGTGTCTTTCTTATTATTTTTAAAATGTCACATGCTATTCGCCAACTGTGATTCATTTGGAGGTAAACTTTTTAGCATGCTCGTTTCATGTTGTAAATATAATCATTTACAAAGTTGATTATTAAAACATTTTTTAATTTAGGGTTTACATATAAATAAGTATCTTAGTTGCATTAAATTTATTTTTTATGAAAAATTATAGTTTAAGCATCCTAGTTTTAATTTTTATATTAAATTTTAATGCATTGAAAGCACAAAGTTTAAATCAGTTTGGTGTAAAGGCAGGTGTTAATTTAGTTGATATACAAGATAAACTTAGTGATAACGGTACTACTCATGAAAGTAAAACTGGATTTTATTTAGGAACTTTTATAGAGTTTAGGAGGAGTGTAAATTTCTTAATTCAACCTGAAGTATATTATTCATCAAATAATAATAAAATTGATGAAAATATAGGATTATTACATATTCCAGTATTATTTAAATATAGATTAGGAACTAAATTTGAAATTTATGGAGGTCCAGAATCTCAATTTTTACTATCTGTAAAAGGAATTGATATTAATAAAGATAAAAATTATAAAAAGTTTATTTTAGCTGCCACCGCAGGTGTTGGTGTTTTAATTTCTGATGAATTTATACTTGATGCACGTTACAATTTAGCAATTTCTAATTATATAGATTTTGGTTATCATACTAATAAGAAACTAAACTTTATACAAATTGGTTTGGCGTATAAATTTGATAATTAATTGAATGAAACCTTTGTATTAGATAATAATTTTTAAATTTGATGCTGGAAGAATTGACTTCTACTTTATTAAAAAACATACATGAAAATACTTATTTTAAACGGTCCGAATCTTAATTTATTAGGTAAACGAGAACCAGAAATTTATGGGAATTTAACTTTTGAAGCTTATTTTAAATCATTAAAAATAAAATACCCTACAATTGAATTGCATTATTTTCAAAGTAATATTGAAGGTGAATTAATAGATAAACTACATGAAGTTGGTTTTAATTTTGACGGAGTTGTTTTAAACGCTGGAGCTTATACACATACCTCTGTGGCAATTGGAGATGCCATAAAAGGTATTGAAACTCCTGTAATTGAAGTTCATATTTCAAATGTACATTCTAGAGAAGATTTTAGACATATATCATTTATTGCTCCAAATGCAAAAGGTGTAATTGCAGGTTTTGGTTTAAAAAGCTACGACTTAGCTTTGCAAAGTTTTTTGTAACACTTATTTTTTAACACTTATTAAAATACTAAAGCTTGTTCCCAATCTGCAATTAAATCGTCTATATGCTCAATACCAACTGAAATTCTAAGTAGGTTATTTGGCGTTAGACTATCTGAGCCTTCAACGGATTGTCTATGTTCTACAAGACTTTCTACACCACCTAAACTAGTTGCTGTTGTAAAATATGCCAATTTTGTTGAAATTTTAAAAGCTTCTTCTTTCGTGCCTTTAATTAATACTGAAAGCATTGCTCCAAATCCATCATTTTGTTGGTTAAGTGCTAAATTATGTTGTGGATGACTTGTTAATCCAGGATAATTAACCTGTGCTATTTTAGGATGCTTTTCTAAATGTTTCGCCAATTT
>NZ_JBFLKT010000230.1:0-3796 GCF_040883305.1 Lutibacter sp. | reverse complement strand
TTTAAAGTTACAACACAAGTTGTTGAGAGTCAAGTTAAATAAGTGCTTTTATTGAATTATTTAATTTGTAGGAACAATATTGTAGAATTACAATTTTAAATTAAAAAGATTTATTTTTTTATTCTGAAAATTGATTTTTATTAATAATTTTTCAAAGAAAATTATAAAAGCACAATGCATTCTAAAAGTTTATTATTTATTTTCATTATAAATAGTTAATTAAGTGTTAATAATTGAATTTTAAATAACTATTTAGATAGTGTTTTATGGAGTATTTTTGAAACTTAATTTAAATTAACCATCAACAACACTTTATAATGAAAAAACTAATCACACTTTTTGCGATTTTAGTAACTGCGACTGTTACGGCTCAAAACTTTCAATTACATAACGATTTTGAAAGAGGACACCTCACAACTACGTTCGAATTATTTAAAATGGATAAATACGGTAATACGTTTACATTTATCGATTTTGATTACAATTCTGCAACTGGAACAAGTTTAGCATATTTTGAAATTGCACGTGTTTTAAAAACTGAAAAAATGCCAGTTGGTTTGCACGTTGAATACAACGCAGGACATACAAATGGTTTTACCATTCCTGAAGCTTGGATTTTTGGCGCTAATTACTCTAAAGGAAATGCAACTTGGGGATTCTCAACTTATGCTGGTTACAAAGCGTTTACAGGCGCTGGTGAAGGGAATTTCCAAATAACAGGAACTTGGTATTGGAATTTAGTACCTGAGAAATTAACCTTCTCTGGTTTTGCAGATTATTGGACAGAAAAAGGAGAGTTTGCTTTTGGTTATACAGACTTAAACGTGTTTTTAGCTGAACCTCAATTATGGTATCATTTAAATAAGAGTTTTTCAGTGGGAGGAGAACTTGAGATTTCTTCAAACTTTGGAGGAGGAAGCGATGCCATTAAAGGAAGACCAACTTTAGGAATTAAGTGGAATATTTAAACCGAAATTATGTTAGACAAATTTTTTAAAATAACAGAAAATAAATCAACTTTAAAAACAGAGATTGTAGCCGGAATTACCACTTTTATGACAATGGTGTATATTTTAGCTGTTAATCCAGGGATTTTAAGTGCAGCTGGAATGGACAAAGATGCAGTTTTTACTGCAACAGCTTTATCTGCAGTTATTGCAACTTTAGTAATGGCTTTAATTGCTAAATTACCTTTTGCCTTAGCACCAGGAATGGGATTAAATGCCTTTTTTGCATTTACGGTAGTACTTGGAATGGGTTATTCTTGGGAGTTTGCCTTAACAGCAGTTTTTTTAGAAGGAATCATCTTTATTTTACTAACAGCCTTTAATATTCGAGAGCTTATTGTTAACTCTATTCCTTTAAATTTAAAACATGCGGTTTCCGTAGGTATCGGATTATTTATTGCCTTTATTGGTTTAAAAGGAACTGGTTTAATAGTTGATAACCCAGCAACTTTAGTTAGCCTAGGAAGTATGAAAGAGCCAGCTGTTTTGGTTGGATTAGCCGGTGTTTTAATTATTGGTGTTTTATTAACAAAAAAGATAAAAGGTGCTATCTTAATTGGAATTTTAACATCAACTATTTTTGGTTTATTTGTTGGAGTAACTGTAATTCCAGATGATTTTACGTTGGTGAGTTTACCTCCATCAATAGAACCAATTTTCTTCAAATTTGACTTTTCACAAATATTTACAATAGATATGCTAATTGTACTATTTACATTCTTGTTTGTGGATATGTTTGATACGGTTGGTACTTTGGTTGGTGTTTCTTCTAAATCTGGAATGTTAGACAAAGACGGTAAAGTGCCAAGAGTAAAACAGGCTTTATTCGCAGATTCTATTGGTACTTTTGTAGGTGCAATATTAGGAACATCTACTGTAACTACGTATGTTGAAAGTGCGGCAGGTGTTGCAGAAGGTGGTAAAACAGGGATGACAGCCTTAACGGTTGCAATTATGTTTGCGTTGTCCTTATTTTTTGCTCCATTGTTTATGATTATTCCTGCGGCTGCAACAGCGCCTGCATTAATAATTGTTGGATTGTTTATGATTTCTCCAATAATGAAAATTGATTTAACAGATTTTACAGAAGCAATCCCAGCATTTTTTACAATTATAATGATGCCTTTAACCTATAGTATTGCTGAAGGTATTGTTTTTGGAATGTTATCGTTTGTATTATTAAAATTACTAACTGGCAGGTATAAAGAAGTAAAGCCAATAATGCTTATTATAGCAGTATTGTTTATAATTAAGTTCTTTGTTTAGAAAATAGTGGTAAGATTGAAAACCTTCTTAATTTTTAAGAAGGTTTTTTTTATGCTTATTTTTTAGAATTAAATTCTAGATTAATTTCTAATTATCAATTGATAAACGGTAAATTTCTCTAATGTCTTTTAATATTTTATCAAAATCTATTTTTAAATCTACTAATTTACCAGAATGAATATCCCACACCCAACCGTGTACAGTAATATGTTTATCTAAAATAGCTTTTTGAACGTCAGAAGTTTTTAAAACATTTACACACTGTTCTTGAACATTTAATTCAACCAATCTATCATATTTTTTTTCCTCGTCTTTAATTAAATCTAACTCCGTATGATGCAATCTATAGACATCTCTAATATTTCTTAACCACGGGTTTAAAATACCTAAATCTTCCGATTGCATTGCAGCTTTTACACCTCCACAAGAATAATGTCCACAAACCACAACGTGTTTAACATTTAAATGACTTACGGCATAATTAATAACTGACATTACATTTAAGTCTGTATTAGGAACCATATTTGCAATATTTCTATGAACAAAAACCTCTCCTGGTTGAACACCCATTAAATCTTCTGCAGACACTCTGCTGTCTGAACAACCGATGTATAATATTTGTGGACTTTGCCCTTTGCCTAAGTTTGTAAAGTAGTCCTCATCTTTATTTAGTTTTTCTGCTATCCACGCTTTGTTGTTTGTAAATATTTTTGAGATATCCAATTTTAATAGTTTTAGTTAATAGTATTTTTAATCTTTTTTGCAATATATAATTATTGTTTTAATTAAGGTCTGTTTTCCTTTTCACCATTATCATAATATTCCCATTCCCCAATTTTTTCATCATTTTTATAATTTCCAGCATAAATTAATTTCCCATATAAATTATAATATTTTGCTGAACCTTCTAGTTTTCCGTTATTATAATTTATATCGTCTAATAAAACGCCATTATCTGCAAAACGTTTTGCAGTTCCGTGTAATTTTCCAGCTTTATAATTAAGAATTTCGGAAATTTTCCCGGTTTTATAATAACTTTTATAGGCTCCATTTAAAAATCCATTTTCATAATTTTCTTCAATCATCAGTGTTTTTTCATCTGGGTAATAATACTGCCAGTTTCCAATTCTGTTTTTCCCAATCATTTCGCCAGTGCTTTCTAAAATTCCTTTAATAGTATAAAATTTAACAGTGGCAACGTTACTGTTAGTTTTAAATGTTTTAATAATTGTTGGATGTGTTGAATCTGTGATGTCATAATATTTAAAAACACCTATTTCTTTACCAGATTCAAAGGTTCCTTCGTATCTGATATTATTGTTCGAATACTGTTTTTTCCAAACACCGTGTCTTTTTCCGTTTAAATCGAATTTATTTACCTTCTCTTGAGCTTGAATTTGCATACAAAAGAACATTAAAAAACCAATAAATATGATATTATAAACTTTAAACCCCATAATATGTTAATCAACTTTAATAGTTTGTAACCAGTCTAAAAGGATTTTATATTGTTCTGGAGAAAC
>NZ_JBFLKT010000229.1:0-5517 GCF_040883305.1 Lutibacter sp. | reverse complement strand
TGCTTATTAAGAACACTAAAATTAATTCTTATTCAAACTTAATTGATTTAACTGGATCTATTTTGGCAATTAATAACGTTGGCACAATTAGCATTAATAAGCATAATAAAAGAGTGCTCAAATTCAGTAAAAGTATATACCAAAAATCTATATAGACAGGAGCTTCACTTACATAATATGTTTCTGGATTTAATGTTATAAATCCCACATATTTTTGAGCTAATAAAATACTTAATCCTATTAAATTTCCCCAAAAAAGTCCTTTTAAAACTAGGTAAGCAGCATTGTATAAAAACACTTTTCTAATACTTACACTAGTACTTCCTAAGGCTTTTAAAATACCTATCATTTGAGTTCTTTCTAGAATTAAAACTAGCAACGCTGTTATCATATTTATTCCTGCAACAAGAATCATAATTACAATAATAAGGTAGATATTATTATCAAAAAGACTTATCCATTCAAAAATTCCAGGGTATTTTTCAATAATACTTTGACTATTTAAGGTTGAAGCAGTTTCTTTATAAATTTGATTACTCTTTAAATCAATTTCATCAAAATTAGTAATCAATACTTCAAACCCACCAACTTGATCCTCTGTCCAACGGTTCATTTTTTGAATATGACGAATATCACCAATCACAAAATTCTCATCAAATTCCTGAAAACCAGAATTATAAATCCCAACAGCTTTAACTACTCTAATCCAAGGCGCTTTGGAAGGATCTTCCTTTACGAACAAAATATTAAACGAATCTCCTAAATTTATATGTAACCTATTAGAAATTTCTTTAGAGATTAAAACATCATTTGTAACATCATTATTAAAATCTGACAAAGTGCCCTCAACTAAGTATTCATTAAAAAATGTCCAATTATAATCTTTTGCAACTCCTTTTAAAATAATTCCTTCAAAATCGGTTTCGGTTCTAATTATCCCACCTTTTGTTGCAAAAATTTGCACATTTTCAATATTGGTAATATTGGTAAACTTAGGGTAAAAATCCTGGTTTTTTGAAACTGGATTTAAAGTGATTTCAGAATTATTATTATCAAAATTTGTAATCTGAATATGACCGTTAAAACCTGATAATTTTTCTCGTATTTTTTCTTGTAGTCCAAAACCAGTAGCAATGGCAATCATCATAACAATAATGCCGATTGCAATTGCGCTAATTGCAATTTTTATTATTGGCGATGAAATACTACTTTTGTATTGCTTTGCAGCAATAATACGTTTTGCAATAAATAATTCGTAATTCAATTTTATCTAAAATTTCTATGTCGTCCAAAAATACATATTTCTTCTTAGTTTTTTTGTTGTTTTTTAGTTTGATTTCTTGCGGTCAAACAAATACTGCTAATAATAATTCAACTGCATTAAAAACCGTTGCTGTTTCTTCAAAAGAAATTTTAACTGGAGCACAACAAACCGAACGGTATCTATCTATTTTAAAGCAGAAAAATATTGCTATTGTTGCCAATCAAACTTCAGTACTATTTAAAAAAGAAAACTGTACACATTTAGTTGATAGTTTACACAAATTAAATACAACTATTAAAAAAGTTTTTTCACCTGAACATGGTTTTAGAGGAAATGCAGATGCAAGTGAAGCTGTTGCAAATGGAATTGATAAAAAAACAGGAATTCCTATTATTTCATTATACGGTAAAAACAAAAAGCCAACTGCCGAACAATTGATTGGAATTGAGTTAGTTGTTTTTGATATTCAAGATGTTGGCGTGCGTTTTTACACCTATATTTCTACTTTGCATTATATTATGGAAGCCTGTGGCGAAAATGGAATTCCAGTGTTAGTTTTAGACAGACCAAATCCAAATGCACATTATGTTGACGGACCAACTTTAAAAATGGAACATAAAAGTTTTGTTGGTATGCATCCAGTTCCGTTGGTTTATGGAATGACGATTGGAGAATATGCACAAATGATAAATGGCGAAAATTGGCTAAAAAATAACGTGAAATGCGATTTAACTGTAATTCCCCTAAAAAATTACACACACCAAACTCCATATCATTTACCTATTAGACCTTCCCCAAATTTACCAAACGACCAATCTATAAACTTATACCCTAGTTTAGGTTTTTTTGAAGGCACCACAATAAATGCTGGACGTGGAACAGAAAATCAGTTTCAACAATATGGTGCTCCATTTTTTCCTAAAACTGAATTTAGTTATACACCAAAACCAAATTTTGGATCTAAATATCCAAAACATAAATATAAACTGTGTTATGGTGTAGATTTAAAAAATGTGGAACGATTAAATTCAGTAACAATTAAATATTTAATTGATGCTTATAACAAAACTCCTAAAACTGAAAAATTCTTTGGAGCTACTTTTACTGTTCACGCTGGAAATTTAGAACTAGAACAACAAATAAAAAACGGGTTATCGGTTAAAGAAATTCACGATTCTTGGCAACCAGCTATTGAAGATTTTAAAAAAGTTAGATTGAAGTATTTGATGTATGAGTAAGGTTGATTTTGTAGATTAATAGCTTCTTCAACCCTACCTGCCGGCAGGCAAGGTTCGCTCTGCCACCAAAACAAAAAACTGCGGTAATTTTTACTTAGTAAAAATTACCGCAGTTTTATTTATATAAAATTGTTCTATAGTAAAAGCTATTCGAATGATGTATTTCGAAAGACTTCTCATCTTTCACGAGAAACTTTTCAACTTTAAACAATATTATTTATACATTTTTTCTCTTAACTCCTTTATTTTAGGATCGTCTAAATATTCATCAAAAGTAGTATATCTGTCTATCACACCTTTAGGCGTAATCTCTATAACTCTGTTTGCAACAGTTTGTGCAAATTCGTGGTCATGAGTTGTAAAAATAACCGTTCCTTTAAAATTACTTAAAGAGTTATTAAACGCTTGAATGGTTTCTAAATCTAAATGATTTGTAGGTTCGTCTAACATTAACACATTAGCTCTCATCATCATCATTCTACTCATCATACACCTCACTTTTTCCCCTCCGGAAAGCACATTACATTTTTTCAAGGCTTCTTCTCCACTAAAAATCATTTTACCTAAAAATCCTCTTAAATAAACTTCTTCGCGCTCTTCTTCTGTTTTAGCATATTGTCGTAACCAATCTACTAAGTTTAAACTAGCATCTGTAAAAAATTCTGAGTTATCAAGCGGTAAATAAGATTGTGTTGTTGTAACTCCCCATTGAAATTTTCCAGAATCTGCTTGTGCGTTGCTATTTAAAATCTCATAAAAAGCAGAAACTGCTCTTGAGTTTTTTGATATTAACGCTACCTTATCTCCCTTATTTAAATTAAAGTGTATATCATTAAATAAAACTTCGTCTTCTGTTGCTTTAGATAAATGCTCAACATTTAATATTTGATCTCCAGCTTCTCTTTCACGTTCAAAAATAATTGCAGGATACCTTCTACTCGATGGTTTTATTTCATCAATATTAAGTCTGTCAATCATTTTTTTACGACTTGTTGCTTGCTTAGATTTAGCAACATTTGCAGAAAATCTACGGATAAATTCTTCCAATTCTTTCTTTTTATCTTCAGCCTTTTTACTTTGCTGTGCTCTTTGTTTAGCCGCTAATTGACTTGATTCGTACCAGAAAGAATAATTACCAGAGTAATGCGTTATTTTTCCAAAATCAATATCAGAAATATGCGTACAAACTGCATCTAAAAAGTGACGGTCATGTGAAACAACTATTACCGTATTATCGTAATTTGCTAAAAAGTTTTCTAACCATCCAATAGTTTCAAAATCCAAATCGTTTGTTGGCTCATCCATTATTAGAACATCTGGATTACCAAATAAAGCCTGCGCTAACAACACTCTAATTTTAGATTTACCATCTAATTCCGACATTAAAGTATAGTGTAATTCTTCTTTAATTCCTAAAGAAGATAATAAGGTTGCTGCTTCACTTTCTGCATTCCAACCACCCATTTCTTCAAATTCGGCACCGAGTTCACCGGCTTTTATACCATCAGCTTCAGAAAAATCTTCTTTAGCATAAATAGCATCCATTTCATTTTTTAAATCATATAACTTCTTATTTCCTAACATTACGGCATTTAAAACAGGAAATTCGTCAAAAGCATAATGGTCTTGAGATAATACAGACATTCTTTTTCCTGGTTCTAAATGGATTTGACCAGAAGTAGGTTCTATTTTATCGGATATAATTTTTAGAAATGTAGATTTACCCGACCCGTTTGCGCCAATTATTCCATAACAATTTCCAATTGTAAATTTTGTGTTTACATCATCAAACAAAACACGTTTGCCAAATTGAACAGATAAATTTGATACTGAAAGCATTTAATATTATTTTTTTTTAATTCGCTGCAAAAGTACTAAAATAGATTTATTATAAACCATTTAATTAATAGTAATATTTTTATGATATTTCTAAATTTTATTTAACACCATCTTAACAAGCAAAACCTAAAGTTGTATGTATTTTTGTGATTAATATTTTTCAATGAAATACATAATAGGTAGCATATTAACCCTTTTTCTTTTTAGCTGTAATACAACTAAAAAAGATACTTCATTAACCTATTTTGGTGGACAAATTATTAATCCTAGAACAAACTTTGTACTCTTATTAAAAAATGATATTATTATTGATACCTTAACTCTTAAAGAGAACAATAGGTTTATTGCTGAGTATAAAACTTTTTCTGAAGGTCTATATACATTTAAGCACGGAAACGAATTTCAATATATTTATTTAGAACCTAACGATAGTATTTTAGTACGACTTAACACATGGGATTTTGATGAATCTATAGTTTATACAGGTAGAGGAAGCAGTAAAAATGAGTTTTTAATAAATCTATTTTTACAAAATGAGAAAGAAGAAGAAGAAATGTTCAAGTATTTTAATTTAAATGAAATTAATTTTCAATTTAAAATAGATTCACTAGCCAAAGAAAGAGAACATATTTATAATGAGTTTTCTAAGAATAAAGAAAATATTACAGAAGGTTTTCAACAATTAACGAGCACTGCAATTCATTATCCGCTTTATAGGTTGAAAGAAATTTACCCATATTACCATAAAAAAGTTCATAAATTAGAAAATTTCCCAACTATTTCAGAGAATTTTTATCAGTTTAGAAAGGATATTAGTTTAAATGAAGCTAATCTCTTATCATTTTATCCTTACAGAAATTATGTAGTTAATTATTTATTTAATTTAAGCTACCAGGAAAAAGAAAAGGATAGTACTAAAACAGACATTACAATTAATCTATTAAATGCGATAGTTGAAAATGTAAAACTTGAAGAATTTAAAAATACATTATTAAAAAGTATAGTTGTAGAAGATTTTTTAAAAAGTGAGTCCACCTGTTCAATTAATAAAGAAACCCTAAAAATATTTTTAGACAATTGTACAGATGAAATCTATTTAACTCAGGTAAATAATTTAGTAAACGATAGTGAATTTGTTTTGAATAAAGAACCGTTACAAGATTTTAAAATTGAATC
>NZ_JBFLKT010000228.1:0-4265 GCF_040883305.1 Lutibacter sp. | reverse complement strand
CACTCATTCCACTTGCTGAAGATGCAATTCCACTACTGTGAGGAAATGAATTTCTTGATTTAATTACAAAATCAAAATCCTTTAAAAAAGGCACATACTGTTCTATTCTTTCAAAAAACTTTTGAATTTTCGGTTTAAAATTGTCCTTTTTTTCACCTTCAAAATAAATGTCGAAATTGCCTCCTTTTTTTGAATTAGATTTTGAATACTCTAAAGTAGTTAACGTAAAACAAGCATCTAAGGTAAAACTTATGGATGCATTTTCAGGAATTTGAGGTTCTTGTTTTCCCCAATATTTTACTAAAGCAATGTTGCTTGGAGTTTTCCAAGAAATACTTCCTTTTGATTTTTTTTCTAGGTTATAATCTTGTAAAATAAAATCTGTTTCTATCAATTCTAAAATTTTAGCAAATATACTGTTTAGTATTTAATAAAAAAGGTAAAACAAAACTAAAATTCATTCTAGCTTAAAAAAATTCAAAAACTTTATATGTTTTCTAATTTAAATAGCACTTCTTTTTTATAACTTCTGCTTATTGGTAATGCTTTTTTATTAATTTCAATAAATTCATTTGTAAAGGATTCTATTTTTGAAATTGACACAATATATGACCTATGAATCCTTAAAAACTCTTTTTGAGGCAATTTAGCTTCTATATTTGTAATTGTTTCTCGTGTTACAATAGTTTTATTTACTAAATGAATTTTAATATAATCGCTTAAACTTTCGATATAATTAATTTCAGAAAAATTTATTTTTATCATTTTTCTATCGGCACGCACAAAAATGAAATCGCTTTTTTCTTGAATGATTTCAGCTGAATTTTCAATAACTTCAATAGATTTTTCTCCTAAATATTTATTTACCGCTTGTAATAAACGCTCAAACGAAATTGGTTTCAGCAAATAATCTACAGCTTGTAAGTTAAAACCATCAACAGCATACTCTCGATAAGCCGTTGTAAAAATTACCTTAATATTTGTATTGATAGATTTTGCAAAAGACAAACCCGAAATTTCAGGCATATTAATGTCCAAAAAAATTAAATCTATGGTGTTTGAATTAAGTTGATTAAAAGCTTCAATGGCATTTTTACATGCTGCCACCACTGTAACTGCTTCAATTTTATTTAAATGATTTTCTAAAATTTCGCGTGCAACGGGTTCGTCATCAACAATAATGCATTGAATATTCTTATTCATTTTTTAAATATTTAAAATTCCTAATCGTTAATTCTACTTTAAAAGTATTTGCAGTTTGATTAGTTACTAGTGTATGAGAATTTGGATATTGCATTTCCAATCGTTTCATTATATTTTCCAACCCTATTCCTTTATTTTTTAAATGCTCCTTTAGACTTGAGTTTTCTATAGTAAAAAACAACATATCTTCTTCAGTTTTTACATCAATAGTTACAGTTAAACTTCCCTTAATAATGTCGCCATGTTTAAAAGCATTTTCAACAAATGGAATTAAAAGCATAGGAGCAATTTGAATTGTAGGGTTCTCAACTTTAATATTAGTTTCAACTGCTAAAGTATCATGAAAACGCATTTTCTCAAGAGAAACATAATCTAATAAATGATTTACTTCATCCATTAAAAGTACTTGAGGTTTTTCTATTTGATATAAAATATAATCTAATAAATTAGATAATTTTAAAATCATTTCAGGTGCTTCATCCTTCTTTTTCAGAGCAAAACCATAAATTGTATTTAACGCATTAAACAAAAAATGAGGATGAATTTGTGTTTTAAGAAACCGTAATTCCTGATCTTTTATTTGTAATTGTGTTTGTAGTATTTTATTCTTTAAATTTTCATTATTTACTATCGATTTGTAATTATGCATTACTAAACTTAGCGAAACTACAATTAAAACCACAAAATATACTCCTAAGACTATAAACGGTAATGTTTTAGTTAACGGTACTGTTTCAAACTCTTTATAACCTTCAGAATAAATTAATCCATATAGAATTGATAAAATAATTACATATACTGAAATTATAAAAGTATAAATACTGTATAAAATAAAATATTTATACTTTTTTGTTAGTAAAAAATTTGGAATTAAATAGTAAATTAAAAAGTAGCTAATTAAGATAGTTGAAGGCATTAAAAATCCTGAAAACAAGTTAACATATCTTGTATTAGAACTTCCATAGCCTAAGAAATAGGCATAAAAATAATAAATAACCAACCAAAATATTGAATGCCCAATAACGGTAAGAAAATATTTTAGAATGCTATTTTTTTTATTCATAAAGTGCAATATGCAATTAATGCTAAAGTTAAATTTATTTTAGCGATGGACACATAAAATCTTACTGCTTTTTACAAGTTTTAAACTTTTTTCTGTAAAATTCGGCTTTAATCGGTTACTTATCGTAACTTTCTTGTTAACTATCGCAATTAGAATTAATTGTTTAAATATCATATTATATTTGACATATAAATTTAAAAAATCAAAATTATGTTATTAGCGCTACAAAGCATTAGGCCTTTTATTGCAAACTCAATTTTAACTAGATTAAATGAGGGAGGACCATTATTCATGTACACCACTCTTCTAATTTTAATTGTAATTATTATTCTATTAATTAGAGGCCTTTTAAAACCTGCTGCACGAGATAAAACCATTACTTTAGTTAGCTCTATAAGTTTATTTGTACTTGTTTGGGGCTTTTTAGGTCAAATGTTAGGTTTGATTGGTGCATTTGATGCAATTGAAGCTGCAGGTGATATCTCTCCATCAGTTTTAGCGGGAGGTCTAAAAATTGCAATACTTTCACCGTTGTTTGGAATGATTGTTTTCTTAATTGCCCGCATTGGAATTATAATTTTAAACGTATTAAAAAAGTAAAAATATTCCTATTTAGATTTAATATTAAATTGAAGGACATTACAAAACTTCACTTTTTTCAATTATAATTGTAACACTTTACACAACTTGTTACAGTTAATTATATGCTACTAATAAAAAAATCAAAAATGATTGCAAAACTTACTAAAGGAATAATGATTATTTTTATTTCAATAACTCAAATTCAAGCTCAAATAAATTCTTCAGCAATAAAAGATAGTATTTTCTCAAACACTTTTAATCAACACAAAAACTTTTGGGTTCAATTACCAGAAAATTACAATCCGAATAGTTCAGAGAAATATCCAGTTATCTATATTTTAGATGGGGGAGTAATGTTAAATACTTTAGAAACAGTTTACAATAATTATTGGGGACATTATTTACCTCACATGATTTTGGTTGGAATTTCTAACCAAACAAATAGAACTAGAGATTTAACAACTTCACAAATAAAAATGCGCCGTGGTTCAGAATTTGATCAAGATACCGGTGGAGCAGATAAATTTACTGAATATATTACTTCGGAATTAATTCCTTATGTTGATAAAACCTACCCAACAACTTCCTACAGAACATTAATTGGGCATTCCTACGCAGGCTTGTTCACTGTAAATATGCTCATTAATCATGGCTCATTTTTCAAAAATTATATTGCCATTGACCCAAGTTTAGATTGGGATAATCAAAAATTATTAAAACAGGCAAAAGAAAAACTGACTTCTGAAAATTTTAAGGGAAAATCGCTCTTTATTTCTATGGCAGCAGAACAACTACATATGATGGATGAAAGTGTAACTGTTAATAATTTAATGGAAAACACTTCAGAATTTACCTTGTTTCCACGTTCAATTATGGAGTTTTCAAACTTTGCTGAGTCACATAAAGAAAGTGGCTTAAATTTTTCCTGGAAAATATATCCTGAAGATTTGCACGGAACTGTTCCTTTACCATCAATAAGAGATGGTTTGGTTAATATATTTAAATGGTTTCAATTTAAAAATCCACCTAAATATAACAATCCTGAAACTACTGTTGCCGAATTAACCAAATTATTAAATAATCAAGCCAAAATTTATTTAGAAAATTTTGGATATTCAGTTCCTCCAATGGTGGAAGAACTATTTAACGGTTATGGTTATATGAATTTGCAAATGGGAGCGCCAGAAAAAGCCAAATTATTTTTTGAAATGGGTGTAAAATATTATCCAAAAAGTGCAAATTCATTTGATTCTTTAGCTGAGTATTATGAAACTGTTGAAGATTTTCCAAATGCTTTAAAAAACATAAAAAAGGCATTTGAACTAAGCGGAAATGACACTCATAAAAAAAGAATTATTGAAATTCAATCTAAATTGTAACCACTTCGTTAATTTATAAGTCTTTTTTGCTATTTTTG
>NZ_JBFLKT010000227.1:0-3026 GCF_040883305.1 Lutibacter sp. | reverse complement strand
TTTTCTCCTGTTTTAAATGTATAAGTTGCACTAATTGAAGAATTTACACCATCACTTGTTTCAATATGCCAGTAATAAATAGTATTAGGCTCAACAGAAATTTCAAAACTAGTATCTGTAATATCTTTCCAATCTTCAGGAGTTACTTGGTTTCCATCAATGGTATCAACAAACACATCAAATGTTAGGTCTTCCCCATCTGTATCTTTATTTGAACTTTCCCATTCAAGTGTTACTTTACCATCAACTGGTGTAATTGTAATTCCTGAAAGTGGACTTAAAAGTGAAGCTGGAAAAGGAACATTATTAGAACCTGCTTCACCTGCTAAATAAAATTTAGAAACATCAGAAACAGTTACAAGCTCTCCTGAGTTTTTAGATGTAACTATCCAAGAATACGGAAATCCTCTTTCAAGTTTTACCTCTTTTGAAGTTGTTACAAGATTAGGTCTTTTCGTAATTTCTCTTGTTATTAAATTAGTAATTTCTAAATCATAATTTTCTGTATCGACAGAGGCATTCCATTCAAAAAATACAGCGGCTTTATTTGCAATTATTTCGCCTACTTCACATTCTGTATTATTTATTGGAAGTACCAATTCCGATTTACCAGGTTCAGTTATAATTTGTGGTTCAGTAACTTCATCATCATTTGAACAAGAAATAATTTGAACGCTCGTTATAAAAACCAAAAGTGCTTTTATAAAATATATATATTTTGTTGTTTTCATAATTAACTATTCTTTTATAAGTTTGATTGATTTACGAACTGTTTTTGAATTTAATACAAGGAAATAAACACCTTTAGGATAATTAGTAAGATCAAGATCTATTATTCTATTTCCTGAAACTTCCTTAACTAAGGAAATAAATTGTTTTCCGCTTAAGTCTGATAAAGTAACATTTACAGATGCATCTGCACCGTTTACATAAACTTGCACAAATCCTTTTGTTGGATTTGGAAAAACAACAACTTCTTCTGAAATGAATATTTCTTCTGAAAATTTACCTTGACATTCTGCGTCTGTTGAAATTTTAACTGTATTTAACCCTTTATTAAGAACTAAATCAACTTGTGATTTACTAGAAGTCATTAACTTACCATTGTGTACAATGTTATAACTTGTAGCGCCAGATAATGAATAAGTAACAATATTAGTTGTTCTATTTATGCTAGAATATGTATCAAGAGGAGTTAGCCCTTCTATTTGCACATTAAAACACTGCTCAAAATTATCTCGCCCTTCAATTGAAATACAAACTTTATAATTTCCAGCCGCTAAATTTTCAATAATATCTGAGAATCCATTTGCTGAAGAAAGTGTTGCAGTCCCTGATCCAGAACCAGATATTGAAACAATATAAGTATAATCTGTACTTTTTGCACTGAAACTAATACTTCCATCATTAACACCGTTACAAGAAACAGCAGTAACAGTTATATTAAAATTATCTGCTGGAAGGTCAAATACTTCACATCCAAAAACATCGATAGTTGCTCCTTCTGGTGAATTTGGACAAGCATCTTCACTATCAACCAAACCATCACCATCACTATCATCACAAATATCACCAATTCCGTCATTATCCATATCTGCCTGATCAGGATTATAACTGTAAACACAGTTGTCATTTGGATCTAATATTCCATCATTGTCAGAATCATCTGAAGCAATTAAACCTGGTAATGGATCCCAATCATCATCTCCTTTTGTAAAATTAAAAGTTTTAATCTCTGTACCATCGGTAAGCGTTGGTGCAGTTAATACTGTTGACCAAGCTGCACGGCTAGCTGAATTATTTTCACCAGAAGCTTCATTTGTTCCATATTCATACATAAGTGCGGACTCACCACCTAATGAATTTTTCCAACCTTCCGGATCAATTAAAGATTTTCCTTCAAACCCTCCATATGTTGATGTAGCTATATTGGTATTAAAAAACACCACCTCACTAGTTGTTGCTTGCCAAGGTCTTCCAAAGAATCCTGGTTTAGCGCTTTGATTTGAAGCTGTATTTACTCCAGGTACAGTTGAAATAATATTACACTCATACATTAAAAATCCTCTTCCACTTCCTTGCTGAGCAGCAGTAATATAAGCTGCATCACCACTTGTATCGCTTGTGTTTAGTACGAAATCTGATTTATAAAAAACAGCTGTCATACCTCCAAATATGTAATCTACTGCTCCCATCATAGCTCCTTTAAAAGCAACTAATCTAGAATTTACACCTCCATAGAAAGAATCTTGTCTACCAACAATTCTACATTTGTTTAATATAACTTTATCAGTTCCATTGGCTACACCAATTGCAGCAGCACGTTCAACAAATGCTCTTTGTTGAACATCCGTATTGCCAAAATCAGTTGGTCTTACACCTTTATTTCCACTTACTAATACTAATACATCTTCAGATTCTTTTTGAGAAATGTATTGGTTGAAAGAATTTTCAATAATCAAATCTTCAGCAATAAAACCATCACTACTCACAACAAGTGTAGCATTCCAGTAGGATGCATTTGTTGTTCCTGAAACATTAGTATAGGGTTGATATCCATTTGCTTTGTTTACTTCTAAAGTTTTAGCATTCCATTTATTGTCTGTTCCTTGACTGAAGTAATTATAACCATATCCGTAATATGATGTAATACGTACCGCATTTTCATTGATATCAACTCCACTATTAGTAAGTTCAATACTTGGTATTACAGCAGCATTTTTTAAAGTGACATTTTCACTATTAATCACTACCATTTCTTCATAATTCCCCGGATCAATTAAAACAGTAACACGCTCATTATTTGGTCTGTCCATTTGCGCAATTGCATTAAGCGCTCCGTTAATCGTTTTAAAATCTTTGTCAACTCCTACTTTTAATTCTGCAGAAAAGTCAATTACAGTTGAAACTGCAATATTTGTAATATAAGTTGTTGCTCCAATAATAATTGTTACAGGACCTGCTTCACTTCCACCATACACATATTCAACTGTTTCTAATAGAGAAGTACTTCCACTATTACTTGT
>NZ_JBFLKT010000017.1:0-4880 GCF_040883305.1 Lutibacter sp. | reverse complement strand
AGTTTGTTTACACCATTTGCAACAACCTTTAACGCATCAATATCTAAACCAGAATCTGTTTCATCTAAAATTGCAAGTTTAGGCTCTAACATTGCCATTTGAAAAATTTCGTTACGTTTTTTTTCTCCTCCTGAAAAACCTTCATTTAAAGAACGCGATAAAAATTTACGATCAATTTCTAGTAAATCTGCTTTTTCACGGATTAACTTTAACATGTCTTTTGCCGGTAAATCTTGTAAACCTTTTGCTTTACGAGTTTCGTTAATAGCGGTTTTTATAAAATTTGTAACCGTAACGCCAGGAATTTCAACAGGATATTGAAATGATAAGAAAATACCTTTGTGTGCTCTTTCTTCAGGAGCCATATCTTCTAAATCTTCATTATTTAAAATTACAGAACCTTCGGTAACTTCGAATTCTTCTTTTCCGGCAATAACTGCTGAAAGTGTGCTTTTCCCAGAACCATTTGGTCCCATAATAGCGTGTACTTCACCAGCTTTTATCTCGAGATTTATACCTCTTAAAATCTCCTTATCGTTAATACTTGCGTGTAAATTTTTTACTTTTAACATTTTCAATATTCGTTTAATAGTTTAATAGTTGAAAAGTGTAATAGTTTCTTCAACTTTTATATTCATTAGGTGGTAGGTAGATTATCCTACAGAACCTTCTAAACTTATTTCTAATAATTTTTGAGCTTCAACGGCAAATTCCATTGGTAATTTATTTAATACTTCTTTACTAAAACCATTTACAATTAATGCAATTGCTTTTTCAGTATCAATACCACGCTGATTGCAATAAAAAAGTTGATCTTCTCCAATTTTACTTGTCGTTGCTTCGTGTTCTACTTGAGCAGTTTTATTTTTAACTTCAATATATGGAAATGTATGTGCTCCACATAAATCTCCCATTAAAAGGGAATCACATTGCGAAAAGTTACGTGCATTTTTTGCTCTTGCGCCAATTTGCACCAAACCTCTGTACGAATTTTGTGAATGTCCTGCTGAAATTCCTTTAGAAATAATAGTACTTTTAGTATTGTTTCCTAAATGAATCATTTTTGTACCAGTATCTGCTTGTTGGTAATTATTGGTAACGGCAATTGAGTAAAATTCTCCAACAGAGTTGTCTCCTTTTAAGATACAACTCGGATATTTCCAAGTAACAGCACTTCCAGTTTCAACTTGAGTCCAAGAAATCTTTGCGTTTTTTTCGCATAAACCCCTTTTAGTTACAAAGTTGTAAACACCACCTTTTCCTTCAGCATCACCAGGGAACCAGTTTTGAACAGTTGAATATTTTATTTCCGCATCGTCTAAAGCAATTAATTCAACAACTGCGGCGTGTAACTGATTTTCATCACGTGCAGGAGCTGTACATCCTTCTAAATAACTTACAAAACTGCCTTCATCTGCAATAACTAATGTGCGTTCAAATTGCCCTGTTCCACCTTCATTAATTCTAAAATATGTTGAAAGTTCCATAGGACAGGTTACTCCTTTTGGAATATAACAGAAAGATCCATCGGAAAAAACAGCAGAATTTAAAGCTGCGTAAAAATTATCGGTAGTAGGAACAATAGTTCCTAAATATTTTCGCACCAATTCTGGGTGTTCTTGAATGGCTTCAGAAATTGGCATAAAAATAATACCTTTTTCCTTTAATGTTTTTTTGAAAGATGTTGCAACCGAAACGGAATCAATTACAATATCAACCGCTACATTTGATAAACGTTTTTGTTCATCTATAGAAATTCCAAGTTTTTCAAACGTTTTTAGCAATTCAGGATCAACTTGGTCTAAACTGTCTAATTTCGGTTTTTGAATTGGAGCAGAGTAGTAGCTAATGTCTTGAAATTTTGGTTTTTCATAATTAACATTTGCCCAATCTGGTTCCTTCATTTCTTTCCATACTTTAAAAGCTTCCAAACGCCATAAAGTCATCCATTCAGGTTCATTTTTCTTTTTAGAAATTGCGATTACAACTTCTTCATTTAAACCAACAGGAAATTTATCAGCTTCAATATCAGTATAAAAACCGTATTCGTACTCTTTTGTTTCGAGTTCTTTTTTTAAATCGTCTTCAGTAAACTTGTTCATTTTATTAATTTAAAGATTGAAAAATTAAATCAATCTATTTCAATATTCATTATTTAAAGTTGAATTTGTGTTTGCAAATTGTCATTCCTGTGAAAACAGGAATCTAAACCAATCATGTAAAATAAAACTGAGCCAACTAATTTACAAACTACATTTATAGTTGCTTGATATGGATACGTGCCTTCGCAGGTATGCCATTCGGTCAAAATTTCTAACCCTTCAACTTTTCAATTTTTAATCATTTTTCACTAAAGTGAAAATGATTCTCCACATCCACAAGTACGTTGTGCATTTGGATTATTAAACACAAAACCAGTACCGTTTAAACCACCAGAATATTCTAATGTTGTACCAACTAAATACAGAAAACTTTTTTTGTCAACAATAATTTTCACACCATTATCTTCAAAAACCTTGTCTTCACTTTGGTTTTCTTTATCAAATTTTAAATCGTAAGAAAGTCCTGAGCATCCACCGCTTTTAACCCCAACTCTCACAAAATCAACCTGTGGGTTAAAGCCATCATCAGTCATAAGCTCTACAACTTTCTTTTTTGCTATATCTGAAACTTTTATCATATTGCTTATATAGATTAATTCTAAATTAGTGCAAATATAGGTACAAAAAATGATTTATAGTATTTTTTTAATATGAATAAAATTGATAGTGTAATTGCTATTTCCTATAAAGATTTATCTTTGCAAAATGATAGAAGATAAAAACCAAGCGCGTACAAGTTTAGCAGAATTAGGTGAATTTGGGCTCATAAAGCACTTAACTCAAAACTTTAAAATAGCACATACCACTACAATTAAAGGAGTGGGTGATGATGCTGCTGTTTTGGACTTTAAAAATAAACAAGTGTTAGTTACAACCGATTTATTGATTGAAGGTGTGCATTTTGATTTAAGTTATATGCCCTTAAAACACTTGGGCTACAAAGCGGTAATGGCAAATTTATCCGATGTTTATGCAATGAATGGAGCCGCTTCGCAAATAACAGTTTCAATTGCGGTTTCTAACCGTTTTCCATTAGAAGCAATTGAAGAATTGTACGAAGGAATTCATTTGGCTTGTAAGAATTACACGATAGATTTGGTGGGTGGCGACACTACCTCTTCAGTTACTGGTTTACTCATTAGTATAACTGCAATTGGTGAAGCTAAAGCAGCAGATGTGGTGTATAGAAATATGGCAAAACCAAATGATTTATTGGTTGTAACAGGCGATTTAGGTGCTGCATATCTAGGATTACAAGTGCTGGAAAGAGAAAAACAGGTTTTTGAAGTAAATCCAAATTCTCAACCAGATTTAACAAATTATTCATATTTAATTGAAAGACAATTAAAACCAGAAGCAAGAAAAGACATAGTTAAATTATTACAAGATTTAGATGTAAAACCAACTGCTATGATTGATATTTCAGATGGACTTTCCTCTGAAATTTTACATATTTGCGACCAATCTAAAGTTGGGTGTAGTTTATACGAAGAAAAAATACCACTAGATCCTCAAGTTATTGCAACTTGCGAAGAATTTGATTTAAATAGTACAACTATTGCGCTAAGTGGAGGTGAAGATTACGAATTGTTATTTACAATTTCTCAGGAAGATTTTCCAAAAATTAAAGGAAATCCACATTTTACGGTAATAGGACATATTACTGATAAAAGTCAAGGTATAAATTTAGTCACAAGAGCTGGGCAGCAAATAGAGCTAACTGCACAAGGTTGGAATTCAATCAAATAGAGTAGGGTTCTTTGAGATTTTACTCTATTTGATTGGTTATATTGTTTGTAAGCAATTTCTATTCTATGTGATTATTTATATTCAAGTTCTTTAATTTCTTCAAAAGGAGAAAGCTTTAAGTTTTCAACACTGTTTTTATAATTTAACCAATCTGTTTTATAAAATTCATTAATTTTGAAAATTACTGCACTTACCTTTTCATCAGCATTTTTTACCAAATTGATTTCTGTTTGTCCAGGGTTTTGTAATAAAGAACTCACATACCTTCTGGCTTTATATAAATAAGAAATTGTACTTGGGAACTCAGTAGCAGTAATTCCTTGGCGTTTGTCTTCTTTTCCGAACATATCGTCCAGTAAACCATCAATTTTTTTCATTATTTCTGTGTGAGATTTCAAAATATCTTCATATTTTTTTTGTTTCTTTTGAGCTTTAATACGTTTTTGATAATCTTCAAGAATTTCTTTTGATGCTAATAAATGCTGTGTTGCTTTTGCTGCAACATCCATTTTATTTTCTAGTTGTTTTAAAAGATCGTATTTATTTTTTAAAACTTCAAAAGGCATTTCAACTCTTGGGTCATAAGCAATAGCTATTTTTTCTGTAGCTGTTTCATTTCCGTAATGAAGTTTTATTTTATAGTTCCCGGGCATTACTGATACGCCTCCTGGTTCCGAAGCATTTTCACGTGGTTTTCTTCTGGAAGGTCTTTGTTTCCCTTTTTCATTCATATACCAATACATTCTATGCACTCCGTTTTCTTTTGGAGCTTTTTGTTTTATAGTGCGTATTAATTCATTTTTATCATTAAAAACTTCAAAAATAATGGAGTCGAACGTTATTGGTGGTTTTTCTCCTTTTGAAGCAGTTGTTTCAGAACCTTTCTTCTTTTTATCAGTTTTTATTGTCGTTTTTTTTGTTTGAGGATTGGTTTTGCTATATGTTATCATAGCTCCCCCTTGTCTATTTTGGCCATTAAAAATTTCATTTTGACCAAAACCTGTTGCCGTAGGTTGTTTATTTTGTGTT
>NZ_JBFLKT010000226.1:0-3922 GCF_040883305.1 Lutibacter sp. | reverse complement strand
TTCTAAAGTACCATTAATTTTAAAGGTGTTTTTATTTAATGAAACTATTTCTTTTTTTTGAAGAGTTTCATTTTTACAAGCCATTAAAACAAAAGCAAAACTACAAACAATAATTATCTTTTTTAGAGTAGTTGTGAAATTTTTATTCATTGTTTTTTGTTAAAAAATAATATATTATTTCAATAACACTTGCTTCTATTTAAGAATTGTAATAACTGTTTTACAGAATATTGTTTTACTGTTATTTTAAAGTTAAACCTTTAATTTTATTGCAGTTGTTTTATCCTAACTGTCCTACGCATAGATTTATGCCTTCGCAGGAATGACAGATATAAAAAACATCAGTTACATTATAAAAGGCTTCGACTCAGCTCAGCCATCTATTATTAATTAAATTAGGGGGTTAAAAATATTATAATAGCTATTAAATTCTAATAATTTACATATTCAATAATTTCAATACCGTAACCTGTCATACCAACTCTTTTTCTAAAAGTTGAAGCATTAGAAAGTACTTTTAATTTTGTAATACCAAGATCATGTAAAATTTGAGCACCAATACCAAAATCTTTTTCATCCATTTTTAAATTTGGAATGTAGTTTTGGTTATTTGCCTGACTTTCTTTTAAAATAGCTAATCTGGCAAGTAAATTAAAAGATTGATTTTCTTGATTAATAAAAACAATTGCGCCTTTACCAGCTTTATTAATTGCATCAAAAACACCTTTTAATTTGTCATCAGGGTTTTTGGTAAGCGTTCCTAAAATATCATTATTTACAAGGGTAGAGTTTACTTTAACTAAAACTTCTTCATCTTCTTTCCAAGTACCTTTAGTTAAGGACAGATGCACCTGATTGTTTGTTGTTTGTTTGTAGGCTCTAAGTCTATAATCTCCAAAACGTGTATTAATTGTAAAATCTTCGGTAAGTTCAATTAAAGAATCGTGTTGCATTCTATATTCAACCAATTTTTCAATAGAAATAATTTTTAAATCGAATTGTTTTGCAATCTTAACCAATTGAGGAAGACGTGCCATTGTTCCGTCCTCATTCATAATTTCAACAATAACTCCCGCAGGATTTAAACCAGCTAAGCGTGCTAAATCTATAATAGCTTCTGTATGTCCAGTTCTTCTTAAAACACCACCTTCACGGGCTTTTAAAGGAAATATATGTCCTGGTCTGCTTAAATCGTGTGGTCTGGTTGCGCTATCTGTTAAAGATTTTACAGTAATTGCTCTGTCATGCGCTGAAATTCCTGTTGTAACACCTTTTCCATGATAATCAACAGAAACAGTAAATGCAGTTCCAAGTGGATCTGTATTTATACCCACCATTAAATCTAAATTTAATTCTTTACATCTTTTTTCGGTAATTGGAGTACAAATAAGTCCTCTACCGTTAGTTGCCATAAAGTTAATCATCTCTGGAGTTACTTTATCGGCAGCAGCAACAAAATCCCCTTCGTTTTCTCTATTCTCATCGTCAACAACTATAACCACTTTTCCATTTTTTATATCGGAAATAGCTTCTTCAATAGTATTTAACTTTATTTCTTTTGTTGAAATTTTCATAATTGATTAATTGATTTTTTTTTAGTAAATCTATCGAAAAACTTTTTTATTGAATCCAATACAGAATCTATATTAAATATTCCCATTCCTTGCGTGGCTCTGCGCGTTAATAAAATACCAAAAGGCAGTAATATTAGTGTTGAAATCCAACCGCCCAATAAGGTAGTAATAGCACTTTCTTCCGATAAATTTTTACCGAATTGTGATATGAAAAAGTAAATGACAAAAATTGTAATTGCCATAATCATTGGTAGTCCAAAGCCTCCTTTTCGTATAATTGAGCCCAACGGAGCACCAATAAAGAATAAAACCAGACAAGCTAAAGAAAAAGAAAAACGATAATTATACTCGTAATCATATAAATTTAGACGTTTTCGGTCTTGTTTTATTTTATATTGTTGATTGTTAATTCTGTCGGTAGCACGTTTTAAAATTTGAATCGCTTCTCCAATTATAATAATTTTGTTTGAAATGGAAAAATTATCCAATATTTCGGGTTTTAAAATAGTATCTGTAACTTTAATAGAATCTGGATGTTTATATAATTTATTTGCTTTAACAATATTATAAAAATTAGTAGAACGCTCTTCTAAGTATTTGTCGTAATTAGATTTTTCAACTTTAGAAATAGAGTCTAATTGTTTAATACTTAACATTCCATGGTGTTGCGTTATATCTTCGTTATCTAAATTTTTATCATCATTAAAAGAAGAAATATCAATATTAATTGTATATGTATCGAATGTAGCTGCCGAAGCAGGCATTTTTTTTCGTTCATTTTGCGTCATAGACCGCTTGTAATGTTCTTCGTAATAATTACCATTTTGAAGAGTTAGTGTCATATATTTACTTCCTTCTTCAGTAGAAATCTCACCTTTTTCAGCAGTAATTATCTTTACTTTTCCTTGGCTAAGTGTTAAATCTGCAATTTGTACTTTTTTAAGCAAATTCTCTTCTTCACCATATTTTTCATCAAATTTTATGTTAAAACCAGGTATTTCTGTATTAAAAGCTCCTGGAACCAGTGCCAATGCTGGTTTTTTCTTTTTCATATTTAAATAGAGATTCTTTTGTTTTAATGTTGCCCAAGGATATACATTATTTAAAAACACAAAATTTAAACCACTTAATAATATTGTTAAAATAATTAAAGGTCTAATGACTCTTTTTAAAGAAATTCCGGCAGATTTTATAGCGGCAAACTCGTAATTTTCAGATAAATTACCCAATGCCATAATAGATGACAATAAAATACCAATTGGTAGGGCAGTAGGTGTTAGAATAAGTGATAGATAACCAAGAAATTTTAAAATAAAAAATATATCGATTCCTTTACCTGCAATTTCGTCGAAGGCCAACCATAGCGCTTGCATTACCAACACAAAAAGAACCACAAAAAAGGTGGCTAATAAAGGCTGTAAAAAGCTTTTTAAAATGTATTTATCAAATATTTTCAACACTATTAATTTGGTTCAGAAATCGTATAATTCTTTTGATCTCTGTATTTTGCTTTGTCAAAGATAAAAAGCTTTTCTGAAATAGGTTGATTTGTTTTAAAAGTTCTTACTTCAAGTGTTGTAATTGTGTTATTATCTCCAATTTCAATAATATTATAAATATGTTTTGTTTTAATATCAATTCCAACCATTACCTCTTTAATTTCAGAATTGCTATCAATCGGAATTAGTTTTACATATTGAATTTTAATACCTTTTATAGTTTTTAGAGCATCCATTTTATAAGTAAATCCATTTTTATAAAATGAAAACATTTTTGAAGGTGTAAGTGTGGCATTATTATTTTCTGAAGCATTTTGAATAATTACTTCTTCATCTTCATGTATAATAAGGTATGTTTTTTTTCCATCATAAATTTGTTCGGTTCCCATATAATTTAAATGGTATTTTTCTCCTTTAAGAGTAACGCTTCCTAATGTTTCTTGATGAACATCGGCATCACTATTATCCAATCTATGATTAAATTCAAGATAAATATTTTTATAGCCTTCCACTTTTTCAGCAACTTCATCTAACAAAGCTTTGGCTTTATTTGATTCCTGGCTAAAAGCACTTATGCTTAATAAAAAAATACTTATAACTAAAATTAATTTTTTCATAATTTACTTGTATATTTTTAACTATTGTTATTTTCTCCGTCTAATAATTGATTTAGCGATATTTCATCTGGAATTAACACTTGCCTTGCTTTACTTCCTTCAAATTGACCAACAATTCCAGCAGCTTCTAATTGGTCTATTAATCTACCAGCTCTATTGTATCCTAGTTTTAATTTACGCTGCAACAACGAGGCGGAACCTTGTTGTGCATGAACTATTACAAGCGCTGCAT
>NZ_JBFLKT010000225.1:0-4706 GCF_040883305.1 Lutibacter sp. | reverse complement strand
TTAAACATTATTAAAATTATAATTATGAAAACTATAAGTATTACAAAACAACAATCAAACAAAAAGAAATTAATTCCATTAAATATAGCTAATGCTAAAAGAACACAATGGAATAATTCAAGAAGATACGATTATTAAAAAAAATCATTAAAACAATTATTAAAACTAAAATTATGAGAAATTTAAAACTATTAGTACTTGCCTTTATTTTTGGATCTACAACTTTATGTGCTTCAGAAAGATTAGATGATAAAAATACAGAAATTAGAGATCAGATTGTAAATTTATTAGATAATTCAAAATTTGAAGCAGATGAAAATTTTAAAGTAGAATTTACTTTTACATTTAATTCAAGCGGAGAGATTGTTGTCTTAAACGTAGATTCAAATAGAAAAAATGTAAAAGATTACATTAGAAAACATATAAATTCTAAAAAATTACAAAATCCAGGTGTTAAAAACGAAATCTACACGATTCCGTTAACTATAAAGGCAATATAATTTGGATCTAAATCATTAAAAACTCAAACAATGTTGTTTGAGTTTTTTTGTTTAAACTAAATTTTTAATTTAGTTTTTCTTTCTAAATACAACTAAACTTTTAAATTTTCATTAACAATGGTCTTAACCTTTTTAGTTAATGAAGTTATTGCATTATAGCTAGTGTGTTCTAAAACAATAACTACCAAATTATCTTCTAAATATTGTGTTAACCCTGTGCTAAATCCATTCCATTTGCCATGATGGTAAACAATATTATCATCTTTAGGATCGATTCTAAAACCAAAACCATACGGAATCTTTCTTTTAGAAATAGTTTCTCCTTTGGTGTACATTAGGTTTAAAGATTCTTGAGATACTAATTTTCCATTGTTCAATCCCAAAGTCCATTTAAATAAATCTTCACTGGTTGTATAAATATTTTTATCACCAACAATGGCATCATTTACGGTATTATTAATTTTTAAATGCCTCCAACCTTTATAAAGTCGATATCCATACAATTGATTATTATTAACATTTTTATTTTCTGAATTATACACAAAAGAATCATTCATTTCTAAAGGTTCAAAAATGTTTTTTTCCAGGAATGAACTAAAACTGTTTCCAGAAACTTTTTCAACAATAGAAGCCAGTACTAAATATCCAGTATTTGAATAATCAAAATTGCGTCCTGGCTTAAAAAACCTTTGCACGTTGCTTGTTTCAAATAAATTCATCATTTCACTGTTAGTTGGTGCTTTTTCTTTTTTCCATTTGTGTTCTGCAACCCAAAAATATTTTGGTAATCCAGCTGTATGGTTGAGCAAGTTTTTAATTGTTACACCTTCATAAGGAAAATCTGGAAAATAGCTATTTACAGTGTCTGTAAGTTTAATTTGATTTCTTTCGTACAATATCATAATAGCCGCAGCTGTAAATTGTTTACTTACAGAAGCTAACTGAAATAAAGATGTTTTATTAAGTGGTTCTTTCTTTCTGAAATTGGCATAACCAACCTGATTGTTGTAAACTATTTTTCCGTTTTTCGCAACCAATACCGAACCATGAAAATCGTGTCTTTTATTAATTCGTTGTAATAATGAATCTAGTTTATGACTAACTTTTTGTGTTATTTCAATAGGATAATTTTCTTCTAGAATAGGTTCCGTTATTTCAATTGAAGAGGTGTCTGAAACAATATCAGCTAATTTAGCCGTTCTAAAACCTTCATTTTTATAACTGAACAATAAAACTATAATAGTAATTATTAGGAGTAGGACGGAATAAGTATAATACTTTTTCAAATGGGGCTAGGGTTAAAACTTCACAAAAGAACAACCTATTTAGTAATTTACAAAGTAGAAACTGCTTTTTAACACTCTTTATAAAAATATGTAAACTCGCGATTGTCGAAGAAAAACATCTAAAAAAAACTAAAAAAACAAAGTTTTAGAAAAAGAAGGTTGGTTGAAGTATTAAAAAGGGGAAATATCCCCTTTAATAAAAGGTGTTATTTCCCCTCGATTAAATATAAAAAGTAATATACTTTTACTGTACGAAAAAGATATCTTTTGTATAATTAGAGTGAATTGCACAAAAAAAACCACTCAAATATGAGTGGTTTTTTGTTTTGTTACGAAAACAGGAAAGGTACACACCAACTTTAATCAGTAAGTCTAGAGATCTATTTAGACAGATACGCTAATTCCTCTTTATTTAAAATATTTTTGAATTAATGATAATAATAAGTCTTTTTGAATAGGTTTCGAAATATAATCACTACAACCAGCCGCTAACGCTTTTTCTCTATCACCAGAAAGTCCAAAAGCAGTTTGTGCAATAATAACTACATTCTTATTAAATTTTCGAATTTGGTGTGTTGCCTCATAACCGTTTAATTCAGGCATTTGAATATCCATTAAAATTAAATCTAGATCTTTATTATTCCTGCAAATTTCAACTGAGTCCTTTCCTGTTTCGGCTGTAATAATTTCTCTGACAATATTTCTTAAAAGGATTTTCAACAATATTGCAGATTCTTTATTGTCATCAGCAATTAATATTTTAAGTTTTTTGATATCACCAGATGCCTTGTCTAGGTTTACTTTTTTTAAATTAGTATTAATATCTTCTTCCTCATAATCACAAGGGTGTGTAAAGTAAAATGTAGACCCTACATCTTTGCTACTTTCAATCCAAATTTTCCCATTGAGAAGCTCAACAAAAGCTTTGGTTATTGACAATCCTAATCCAGCTCCTTGTCTTGCTTGAATATCTTCAATGTCTGCTTGAATAAATCGTTCAAATATAACTTTTTGTCTTTCTTTTTTAATTCCAATACCTGTATCTCTTACATAAAACTCAAGGTTACCAGCTTTTTTAATATAACCAAATTCAACAGTACCCTTATCAGTAAATTTAATTGCATTTTTTACAAGATTGGTAAGAATAGAATAAAATTTAGTTTGGTCTGTTTTTATAAAGGCTTGATTATAAGGTAAGCCATTTTTATACAACAGTGTTAAACCTTTTTCTTTTGCTTCTACTCTTAATAGATTATAAACAATTTCTAAATATTCATTTACATTAACATCTTTAAGATTAGTCTCCATCTGTCCAGATTCTATTTTCGAAATATCTATAATATCATTAATAATATTAAGCATGCGCTTACTACTTTTTTCAATAATGTCGACATAGAACCGTTGCTTTTCTCCGGTTAAATTTGGTTCGTTTAATAAACTGGCAAAACCCATTATTCCATTCATAGGTGTACGAATTTCATGACTCATATTTGCTAGAAATGCTGATTTTAAACGGTCACTTTCTTCGGCCTTTACTTTGGCTATTTTCAATTCAGACAAACTTTTGTTTAACAATCTGTTTGCCCTAACCAATTCTTCATTTTTATCGGATACATTAATAGTTAGTTTACTCGCCATTTTTTTGGCAATATTAATTGTATTTAATAGGGAATATAACAATAGGCTTAACAAAATACTAATTATGATTCCGCCGAAAAATATAGAATAATTGAACGTTGCTAAAAAGGATTTTTTTAGTTGAAAAAACTGTAATGTCCAACTTTTATCATTAAATACTATAGGTAGTGTTAAAGTATTAGATAACGAGTTATTGTTGTATTCCTTATTATTACTTTCAAATAAAAGGTTTTCTTCAATAGTTTTATCAGAATCATATATTTTTAAATTAATACGGCTACTTAATTCAGTATCAATATTACTAATAACCCCATCCATAAGGTCATTCATTCTTAAGGAGATTGCCGCCCAACCAGTTATAAATTTTCTTCTATTTTCAATTGTTTGCAAAAATGTGTTTTTCTTGTAAATAGGAGAATACATTACAATACCAGGTTGAAGGTTATCTGAACCTTCTTGGATAAGAGTAACTTTATCGGTTAAAATAACCAGGTTAGAATCTCTGGCTTTTTCAATAGCTCTTTTCATTGAAGAATTAGAAGATATATTAAACCCTACAGCACCTAAGTTTCTTCCAACAAATGGTTCTATAAAAACAATTGGAGTGTATACCTTAAATTCCTTCTTCGGAAATACAGAATAATTATATTTTAATTCTTCTTTAACACGATTTATGTGTTTTTGTAAAAAATAATCTGGAACATGCTTAATATAAGCGACACCTTGAAATCCTACTAAATGTTTTGATATTTTACTTCCTTCTACAAAAACTTTCCAATCATCTCTTGTAATAGTATCACTTGAATGAAAAAACGCAGAACTTGTAAGTGAGAATTGCATGTATGCATTTAATCGGCTTTGAATCTTATCTCTTAAATCCGTAGCTTTATTCTTAAGCTCGTTTTTAACTTTTTTATCGTTATCTTTTTTATAATTATAGGTAACTATTGTAGATAAAAAAAAACCAAAAACCAGTAAAATTAATGACTTTACTAAGGGGTATCGAGTATGCATTTAGGGGTATTGGTATTTAATCCACAATAATAATGAAATTATTTGAATATGTAAAAATCAATTAGTCACAAAAATTAAGAATATTTTCCATTTACAAGGTTTATAATTTTTTTTTATAAAAATAACTTTTAAGCAATAACAAAAATTGATTGAATTTGGAGTTAAAAAAAAGCTTCGTATTTAGTTAAATACGAAGCTTTTGTTATATATATAAAAGACTTATTAGTACCTATAATATTCTGGCTTAAATGGTCCTTCAACCTGAACT
>NZ_JBFLKT010000224.1:0-2557 GCF_040883305.1 Lutibacter sp. | reverse complement strand
GCTCAAGAAAAAACTGGAAATATTGTAGAATATTTTGGTAAAGAAAAAGTGAATAAAATTAGGGAAGGAAAATTATTACACATTTTTAAAAACGGACTTGCCTTAAAAGTTCAGGATTTCTCATTTAATTCGGCATCTTTTCCAACAGCCCCAGTTTTTGATAAATTTTTAATGAATCCTGCTGCAAGAGTTTCAGAAAATGAAGTTTTTGATATTAATTATTTAGGAAACGAGTTAAAATGGAAAGCCATTTCTACCGATGAAACCAATACATTTAATAACCAAGATTTAAGGTCTAGCTATGTCTATTTAACCTATAAATCTAACACCGAAAGAACAGTTCTTTTTGAAGCTTCCGGACATACAATGTTGTTAATAAATGGTCTCCCTCACGAAGGGGATCATTACGATTTTGGTTGGAATTTAATTCCGTTAAAACTAAAAAAAGGAATCAATGTTTTTGTTTTAAAAGTAGGCCGATTCCCACGTATTAGAGCGCGTTTAATTGAACCACAAAAACCAGTTCAATTTACTTCAAGAGATCTTACTATGCCCGATATTTTGGTAGAAGAAACCAAAGATTACAAAGGTGCAATTAGAGTGATTAACGCTTCTAATAATTGGGTGAAAAATTATACAATAACTTCAGAATTATTAGGAAATACTAAGGAATCTAAAGTAATCTCAATTCCGCCAATGAGCGTTCTTAAAGTTCCTTTTACTATTGCTTCAGTTTCAAAAGAAACAGCTTTAGAAACTGTAAATTTAAAATTGAGTCTTAACAACAATAAAAAACAATCTATTTCAAATCAAATAGTTAAGTTAGAAATTAAAACAAAACACCAACATCATAAAAAAACATTTATAAGTGCTGTTGACGGAAGTGTTCAGTATTACAGTGTTGCACCATCAACCGATAAAGATTCAGAAAAACAGGCATTATTTTTGTCTGTGCATGGTGCGTCTGTTGAAGCAGTAAATCAGGCAAATGCTTACGAGAAAAAAGATTGGGGAAATGTAGTTGCGCCAACCAACCGAAGACCGTTTGGTTTTGCCTGGGAAGATTGGGGTAGATTAGATGCATTAGAAGTTTTAGCCGATGCTAGAAATATATACCAACCAGATTCAACCAAAATTTATTTAACAGGTCATTCAATGGGTGGTCACGGAACTTGGTATTTAGGCGCTACTTATCCAGATAAATTTGCATCTATTGCGCCTTGTGCCGGATATCCAGATTTGTTATTGTACCGTGATAGTTTTTTAAAGAAAACTTTAGAATTACCGCAAGAGGAATTAACAAAAAGAGGAATAAATCCTGAGGTTGTTACCAGAATAAATACACCGTACATAGAAACTGAAGTTGAAAAATTAATGAAACGAGCGGGTACACCTAGCCGAACATTAAAATTAATTCGTAATTATTTACATTTTGGAGTATATGTCTTGCACGGTGAAAAAGACAATGTAGTACCAACATATATTGCTCGTGATATGCGAGAACGTTTAGGAACATTTCATAATGATTTTACCTATTACGAATATCCAGATGGAACACATTGGTACGGAAACCACAGTTTAGATTGGTACAAAATATTTAACTTTTTTAAAGAACGTACACTTAGAAATCCTGCTGAAATCAAAAATTTAGAGTTTTATACAGGTTCTCCTGGAGTTTCTGCAACTTCTAATTTTATTACTATTCATCAACAAAAAAAGCCTTTTGAAGTAAGTTCATTTAATTTTTCAAAAGAAGGATCATTTAAAATTGATACAGATAATGTAGAATTGCTAGAAGTTGATTTAAGTAAATTAAGTGATACTATTAACAGTATTTCTGTTGATGGAAAAGACTTTAACGTTGCCAGTAATTCTAATGTGTTTTTAACAGCTAAAGATGGTGAGTGGACAATTTCAAACTCACCTTCATTACAAGAAAAAGGACCGCATAGAAGCGGTGGTTTTAAAGATGCTTTTAGACATAATATGGTGTTTGTATATGCCACAAAAGGTTCTATAATTGAGAATGAATGGTACTACAACAAAGCAAAATTTGATGCTGAAACGTTTTGGTACAGAGCAAATGGTACTATTGAAGTTATAAAAGACACAGACTTTAATCCAAAAAAATATACAGATAGAAACGTAATTATCTACGGAAATAAAAGCAATAACGCTGCCTGGACCAAATTACTTAAAAACAGTCCTATTCAAGTAGAAAATAACTTAGTGGCAATTGGTGGTAAAAAGCTTACTGGAAAACAATGGGGAATGTATTTTACAGTTCCAAGAAGTGATAGTGATTTAGCAAGTATAGGTGTTGTTACTGCAACTGGAACAAATGGAATGAAAGCTGCGTATGCTAATAATTATTTAGTAAACGGAACAACGTTTCCAGATGTTTTATTGTTTGATAATACAGTAATTACAGTTGGAGATAAAGCTGTAAAATGTGCTGGTTTCTTCGGAAATGATTGGTCTATTGAAAAAGGAGATTTTAAATGGAATTAACTTAATTACTTTTAAACTGTTGGTTTATTAAAACTGTCATTGCGAG
>NZ_JBFLKT010000223.1:0-4292 GCF_040883305.1 Lutibacter sp. | reverse complement strand
CTGCTATTTTTTAATATAATAACGGTATAATTTTTATGGTAAAAATTGAAACTTTTTATGAAAAGGGAAGACTTTTAATTGAGCTTTAAATTTAAACGACTCGCAAATTTAATTTAAAAGAAATCAAATTTGCGAGTCGTTAAATGCTGTTTATGTTGCAGTTACACTTATAATTTTGAAGCATTGTCCGTTAATGTATTAATAAATTTTTGAAGTGGACCTTTTACCATCATCGCCATCATTGGATTAAAATCACCTTCAAATAATAATTGTGTTTCACAGGAATTTTCTGCTATTGCATCAATATTAACTGTAAGTGAAAAATCTAATTTGCTACTTGCAGCTCCTAAAATAATTTTATCAAATTCTTGTTTTTCTTTAACAACCAGTCTAATCTCGGGCATTCCCTTTAAGCCAAAAATAAACGATTCACCATCAACTTCAAACTTGGTGTTGTTTTCGGGCATTAAATGTTCAAAATTGTTGAGATCTGTTAAATAATCAAAAAATTCTTTTTGAGATTTATTTATAACTGATTTTTTAGTTTCTAAATTCATATTAGGTTTTTATTGATTCCACTCACTTGGATTTTCTCTCCAAAGTTGAAGTGTTTTTAATTCTTTTGTTGAAATGTAACTGCTATCTAAAGACTGTTCTAATAAGTGATCGTAATCACTTAATGTAGTTAGTTTAACATCAGCTTCTTTAAAATTTTCGTCTGCAATATTAAAGCCATAATTAAATATTGCTACCATTCCTTTAACATTTGCACCTGCCTCTTTTAAAGCTTTAACAGCGTTTAAACTACTTTTCCCAGTACTTATTAAGTCTTCAACAACAACAACATTCTTATTTTTTTCTAATAGCCCTTCAACCTGATTTTTTCTTCCGTGGCTTTTAGGCTCTGGTCTAACATACACAAATGGCACATTTAAATGCTGTGCAACCAAAACTCCAATTGCAATTGCACCAGTTGCCACACCAGCAATAACATCAGGTTTTCCAAATTCTTTTTCGATAATATCGGCTAAATTTTCTCTTAAATAATTTCTTATTTTAGGAAAAGAAAGTGTTGTTCTATTATCACAATAAATAGGTGATTTCCAACCGGACGCCCAAGTAAATGGTTCATTTGGTTGTAACTTAATGGCTTTTATTTGTAATAAAAGTTCAGCCGTTTTTTTTGCAGTATCTTTGTTCATAATCATAATGCAAATGTATAAAGTTTTTGTGAATGACTGTCCAATTATTTTGACAGAAAACAATAATATTTTAACAAATTATAAAAAGGAAACTTTTAATCCCTTTGAAATTAAGCGAATTGTAGCTGATTTATTTCAAAATAACTTTAAAGGAATTTGTATTATTTGTAACAACTTAGAAGAAGATTGGAAACAATTTAAATCTCTTTTTAAAATTGAAAAAGCCTCTGGAGGGAAGGTATTGAATGCAGAAAATGAAGTGTTGTTTATTTATAGGTTCGATAAATGGGATTTACCAAAAGGGAAACTAGAAAAAGGAGAATCTGTAGAAGATTGTGCTTTAAGAGAAGTTGAGGAAGAATGTGGAGTTGCAAATCTTGCCATTCAAAAATCGTTAGAAACTACCTACCATATTTTTGAAAGAAAAAATAAAACAATTTTGAAGATTACTTATTGGTTTTTAATGAAAACAGATTTTTCTGGTGTTTTAATTCCTCAAAATGAGGAGGGAATTGAAGAAGCTGTTTTTAAAAATGAGGCTGAAACAAAAATGGCTCTACAAAATACTTATCAAAATATTAAGTTGTTGTTTTGAAAAGAGTCTGAAGTCAGTAGAAAGAAGTCCGAAGAACAAGCGTCTTTGCGAGGGCTGTTCAACCGAAGCAATTTTAAGTTAAAGAGTTTTAAAGTTAGAGTGTTGTTTAATTCTCGAATTACACGATTGAACAATTCCACAAAATCACAACAAATTATATTTCCTTATCTTTGCCGCTTTTTGAAAATTACTTACTACTATGACAGAATTTATTACAAAAAGAGTATCAAATGTTCGAAATGATGTTTTATCTGGAATAACAGTTGCTTTGGCTTTGGTGCCAGAAGCTGTTGCATTTGCATTTGTTGCAGGAGTTGATCCGTTAGTTGGTTTGTATGCTGCTTTTATGGTTGGTTTAATTACTTCAATTTTTGGAGGAAGACCAGGAATGATCTCTGGAGCAACAGGTGCTTTGGCGGTAGTTATGGTTAGTTTGGTTTCTGAAGGAAACGCAATGGGTAGTCCAGGTGAAAACTTAGGTTTGTATTATTTATTTGCAACCGTAATTTTAATGGGAATAATTCAAGTTTTAGCAGGTGTTTTAAAGCTTGGAAAATTTGTGCGTTTAATTCCACATCCGGTTATGATGGGGTTTGTAAACGGATTAGCCATCGTAATTTTCCTTTCTCAATTAGGAATGTTTAAAAGAACAGTAGGCGGAGAAAAAGTTTGGTTACAAGGCAATCAACTATTTTTAATGATTGGTTTAGTTGCTTTAACAATGCTTATAATGTGGGGATTACCAAAAATTAAAAAAGCTGAAAAATTACCTGAGGCATTAATAGCTATTTTAATAGTTACTGGAATTGCAATTTTTTCAAAATTTGATATTGCAACAGTAGGTTCTTTCATAAGAGATGGTGGTGGAACTGGTTTAAAAGGTGGCTTTCCAACGTTGAAATTAGAAACATTTGCGAAAGTTCCATTTACTTGGGATTCGATTGTATTTATACTTCCTTATGCATTAATTTTAGCCGCAATTGGTTTAATAGAATCATTAATGACCTTAAATTTAATTGATGATTTAACTGAAACACGTGGAAACGGAAATAGAGAATGTGTTGCGCAAGGTGGTGCAAATATTGTAACAGGTTTGTTTGGTGGAATGGGAGGTTGCGCTATGATTGGACAGTCTATTATCAATATAAAAGGTGGAGGTAGAGGTCGATTGTCTGGAATTGTTGCAGCAGTAATGTTATTATTATTTATATTATTTGGCTCATCGTATATTGAACAAGTTCCTATCGCAGCCTTAGTTGGGGTTATGTTTATGGTAGTTATCGGAACATTTGCGTGGAGTAGTTTTAGAATTATTAATAAAATTCCACGAGCCGATTTATTCGTATTAATTTTAGTTTCTGCATTAACGGTTATTTTCGATTTAGCGATTGCAGTAATTGCAGGTGTTATTTTTAGTGCATTGGTTTTCTCATGGGAAAATGCTACCAGAATTAGAGCAAGAAAAAGAATGAAAGAAGATGGTACCAAAATTTACGAAATTTGGGGACCTTTATTCTTTGGATCTATATCAACATTTATGGATAAATTTGACCCGAAAAACGATCCAGATTCCGTTGAAATTGATTTTGTGGAATCTCGTGTTGCAGACCATTCGGCTGTAGAAGCGATTTTCAATTTAGTTGATAAGTATGAAACTGCGGGTAAAACAATTCATTTAAAACATTTAAGTGAAGAATGTAAGGTACTGTTATATAAATCTAGTCCTAAGTTTTATGAAGTTATAATAGAAGCTATAGACGATCCACGATACCATTTAGCCGCAAATCCTGAAGAATTTACAAAAGGTTTGTTTGAAAAATAACATTTAAATTAGGTTTAGATATTTCATTTTTAGGTGGTCACTGAGCGGTGTCGAAGTGTTATTTCAGAATCTTGAATTTGATAAAAACGAGATATAATGAAAAGTTTATTTGTTAATTTATAAACTGATTATATCAGTTTTTATTAAGACTTTACAATGATAGATATAAAAAGGTTTTCCACTCTTTTTTGGTGTTTAAATTCATAATAATTGCCTTGTCTATAACTTCAATTGTTGAAATTTTGGCAGGGTTCACTTTTTTAAGCTGAAAATCTAATCGTGCATTTTTATCGGAAATATCTATATCTAGAAGGTTTTTCCAAAAACTGCTCTTCATTTTAATTGGATGTCCATTTTTTCCTTCATATTTAGGAAGTACAATTTCATTATTTGTTGAAATTATTTTCGTTAATTCTTTTGAATTTAGAATAGGAATATCAATATGATTTACCAGCACTTCTGATGATTTTAGAATCGCTTTTAAAACTGTTTGAAGCGTTGAAAAAGAACCTAATTCAGGGTTCTTATTAATAATAACTTTTACGTTCAATCCTTCATATTCAATAAAATTGATTTGTGCATTTTCCAACCAAGGAATCGCACTAAAATAATATTGAAAATTAAACCCTAATCCAATATAAACTTCTTTTATGTTGGTTTTCGAAATTCGGTT
>NZ_JBFLKT010000222.1:0-5758 GCF_040883305.1 Lutibacter sp. | reverse complement strand
CTAATGTTATAAAAGCAAGCTATTATTGGGAAGCGCCGCTAAAATTCCCTGGTTTTGGTGATTATTATAATTTATTATATGAAGTAAAAGCTCCAGCTACACACGGTACTCAAAATCCAGAAGCATATAATAAGGTTATAAAATTGGTTGTTAGAAGTTATGGTATTGGCGAAGAGTTTCCTGAGTGGAATATTGCTTATAAAAATTGTAAAGATACTATATGGGAATATATACCCGATTCTAGCCAAAGAAAAGATATGCTGGCGAGATTGGAAGCCCATAAATACAAGTTAGATGTAGAGGGATTGGTAAAATTCCGTAATATGATATGGAGCATTGCTCACGATTTGCTGATTAATAAAAGAGATGGATATTTGTCCATTGCCAATTGGTGTGATGCAATAATAGATACACTAGATTGGGTAGTATGGATGGGAGATTTGGCTTTTCAAATACTATTGGCAACATTTACAGGTCCAGGAGGAGCCCTAGCTGCAAGCACTTTTAAAGAAACTTTTCTTACCATTGTAGCTATGGTTATTGAGGGTAAATCTTTTCAAGATTTTATTGACCACGAAATTAAAACTCTTGAAGAAATGGCTTTTAGTGTTGCAAAGGGAAAAGCTATCAATACTCAAAATATTGAACGTGTTTATAAAGGGAGTAAATGGAAAGTTTGGGCGCTTTTTGCAGGTGCAACTTTTGCAGCATTTTATTACAAAACTGGATCTATACCTGAAGCTGCTAAAATGACAGCTCGTGAATTACGTGATGAAGCCATAATTCGTTTTCTAAGTGTAGAAATGAATAAAATAAAAACACAAAGAGAAGTAAACAAGACTGACGAAAATAAGAACCAATCAGGCGATAACGATGCAGAGAAAACATCAAAAATAAAATCAAAAAGAGTTCAGGAAAAACTAAATGAGCTGCAACAAGAAATTCAAACAGATAAATTAGGCACAAAATATATTGATAAAAAAAAGGTGCTACAAATAATGGAAGATCCTGCTTTGGTACGTACTATAAAAAAACATGGTAGTCCTGAACTTAAAAAAGCTTTCAACAGATCGAGAAAAAAAATATATGATCAACATGATAGGAGACTGATAGAGGAATTGGCTAAAGAATTAAAAATGGATCCTAAAAATTTAGAAGTGGATGATTTTAGAACACCAGGAGACACAAGTGATACTATTAATACAGATAGAGATTATCGAGTAGTGAGAATAGTAAAATTAAAAAATGGGAAAGTAGTTAAAATTGAAGTATCTCGAAAAGTATTTGAAGCCAAATCGCAACGTATTTTTGGTGAATTAACAGACAAGCCACCACATATTTCGGATGCCGATTGGGCGGCACGTAAACAACAGTTAGCTACTGATTTTACTTGTGAAGAAGCTAATATTGATTACTCTGATCAAGGGATTGACCCAAAAACTGGAGAAAGAACTCAAGGTAAGCCTAATATTATAGATGTTAAGGATGGAAAATCGGTTTTAAAAAACCCTGACAGTATGGGCGACATGTATACTAATAAAGTAAAAAATGCGGGTGAACTTCCAGAAAAATATGCTCAAGCACAAAAAGCCACCAACACTATTAAAAAAGTGAAACAAGGTTATGAAAAACAAAATTTTAAAACAAAACCAACAAGTAAAAAATTAGAAAATGCCATGAAAGTTATAGAAGATCAGCCAACTGATGTAGATATGACTCCAAAAAAAATGGAACAAACCCATAAAAAATTGCAAAATTTGGGTTACGAGAATGGGCTAGAAGAAGTAATGAAAGATGTTAAAAACGAATTTAAATCATTAAAAAATCTTCCTAAAAAAAGCATTTTAGAAAGAATTTTTGGTTAAAAAACGAACAAGTATAATGGAATTATTAGCTACCGAATTTAAAGAACTTGCTCTTAAAGCGGGTTTATCTGATGAAAGACTTATAAATCTGATTGGAGAAGAATTCTACGAAATGGAATTAGCCTTAGATCAAGATTTATCATGGAGAAAGTTACCGTTTTTAGAAGATCTTCAGGCTAATTTTAGGGTGCTAAAAAATCCTATTATTTCATTGGAATATAAAAAGATACAACGTAGAACAGTAATTCAAACTTACCAATTGTATGGAGATAAAACAGGTGAAATAGTATCTCTTTTGGGTACAACATCTCAAAACACCATACGCTTCGAAGCTTTTAACAATTATTCAGATTTTGAACATTTCGCCACAAATGCTTTATTAGATTATCCAGCTATGGATTTTCAGAATACTTCAATTAGGCATTTGTCTGCAGATGCATTTCATGTATTTGCACTTTTAGTAGAACTTTTTATCGAAAAATATCCTGCACCAACACAAGATTGGGAACCAGATGAACTATTAACTTTTACAACTGATAGTTTAACACGAATTATGCAAGATAGCAATTTGTGTACTCATGAAAATACTTGGTGGCAACATTGGAAAAACCTTACAAATCAAACAGATCTTACTCAAGAGACATTAGAATTGGGTATAGCACAACTAGCGCATAAGGAATTGATTGGATATATAGATGAAGTAGAAGGACAAGATGTTTACTTTATTGGTAAAGAGTTGACTTGGTATTTAAGAGGAATTGTTTGGTGGGACAAAGGATTTATGCTCAGTAATTCAGCGAATAACACACAGTTTATTACTATAGCTGCATCCGCTTTGTTTGTAATTGTTACAGAAGGCGATAATGATTTCAGTATTTTTAATATAGATGGCAAAACACTTCAAAAATATTTAAAAAAATATATAGAAATTGGGGTTAATCCTATACAAGAACAAGCCACTTTGAACGAAGAAGTACTTAATAGTTCTAAACCTATTTTCTGTTCTCAATGTGGTAATAAATTAAATGAAGGTGCACGATTTTGTTCAAATTGTGGATATAAAATAACTTAAATAAAAAAATATGGCTTTTTGTACACAATGCGGAACAGAGATTATTAAAGGTGCTAAATTTTGCACAGGTTGCGGAGCAAGCATTTCAACTCTAAAAGAAGATATTGAACCAGATAAGAATAAGGATGCTGCTTATAAAGATACAATGCATAAAAGAGTCTCAAAATCTTTAAAAGATAGCCTTAAAAGTTCTGTAGAAGAGCCGCGTTCAGCAGGAACTGAGGCAAAGAAATTTGTAGAAAATGAAGCAAAAAAAATTATAGAAGATGGTTTTTCAAAAACTAACAATAATGCGCCTAAACCAACACAAGAAATAACAAATAAAGCTACTAATAAAACAACAAGTAAAACTTCTACAAAAGGTCAAAAATGGATCTTATTTTATATTATAATAAACATTCTTCTTGTGCTTTTTAATTCGGGAAGCGATGAAATTACTGGAGTTATTATATTTTCTGTAATAGTTGGGGTTATTTATTTTTTCCGTAAGAAAAAGGAAAAGCCTTTTAATATAATTGCAAAGATAGTTTTGGTGTTGCAAGCAATTCTTGCATTTTCATATATAATCCAATTGATACAGTTTGTGGGGGCGGATGTGTTGTTTATAATTGTTATTATATGTCTTGTGCTGTTAATTATTATAAATGTGAAACTTATTGTTAGTGGTAATAAGAAAAGTTAATTAGTATGGAATCAAGTTTTTGTTCAAATTGTGGTGCTAAAATTTCTGAAGGTGCAAGTTTTTGCGGAGCATGTGGCGAAAAAGTGCCTTTAATAAAAACAACTAAAAATGTTTGTTTTAACTGCGAATGTTCTGTAAAAGCGGATGATAAATTTTGTCCTGAATGTGGAGAAATGCTTAGTAATGAAAAAAAACAAACAGATTTTAATAAAGAGGCAATTAATAAACCAAAAGCAAAAGTTTACAAGAAAGAACTTAAAAGTACCGTTACCAAACCGATTTATTCTGAAAAAAAAGAAAAGCCAGGTTGTTTTAAAAAACTACTTAAAACAGTATTATGGATTGTTGGAATTTTGGTTGTTGGTTTAACAATATTATATTTTATTGGAGATGCTGAAGAAAATCTAATTGTAGATAAAACAACAACAAAAGCTGAACTAGAATCAACTATTTCAGAAGCAGCAATGAAATTACCTGCAATTAAAGTTCGTAAATCTGATCTTGTTCTTGCTGAAACAATTAGGTATACAATAGCTCCTAAAAATGAATTTCAAGAAATTAACTATGGTAATAAAATAAAAGTTAATATTCCAGCTGGTTTTAGTAGTTTTGAACAATCACTTGCAATAAGTAAGGCTTCTGTTAATGAAACTATAATGGTTGAAGATCGTAAACCATTAGTTTTGGTTGATCTTACGCTCGATAACGGTGAGCAACCAAAGAAACCAGTTCAATTATCATATAAATTTGATACCAATGAATTAAATCCAAATTTAACTATTGAAGAGCAATTAGACGCTTTTCGTTGGGATGAAGAAGGTGGTGGTTGGGTAAGTTTACCTGTGCATATTGATAAAGAAAATAATATAGTTTCTGCAATTGTAGATCACTTTTCTCCTATAGGTTTTTTTTCCACGCTAATTGATGAAGTAGTAAAAACTAATGATAAAATAAATGAAAAATTTGAAGAACTTAATGAGCGTATATGGAACAATATGTATATTACTCCAGAAGGAAATTTTAGAATTTATTATTCAAAAAGTACCATAGAAAATAGTCTTCATTTTAATAATAAAACTTGGAAACATACCTTTACAAGATCAACTTATTCCTATAATAAAGAGTATCCAAATTACATTCAAGATATGGGCTATTTCTTGGAAACCAGTTTAAAAAGGTATGTTGAAGCAGGCTTTTCAAATCCAGCATCTGATAAGCAGATGTTTAACAGTACTTATAAAAATCCTATTTCGGTTAAATTAGACTCTTATTATTCTAAAGTTTCTAGTTTTGAAAATCCTCTTTCTAATAATTCACAAGGTTTACCAAGTTATGAAAAAATTTACGAAAGACTACATATACCATCATTTGAGACTTCAGATTATAAAAGAGCACAAATTGTACTTGCTCATGAGCTATTTCATAGAGTACAAGCTCAGTATTATGGAGTTTTAGGAATGGCTAGACCAGCCAATAATTGGTTTATAGAGGCAACAGCTGAATACGCAGCTTATGAAATTGCTTGGCCAAGTCAAAAAGATAAAATGTCGAATTTTACTGGAAGCGACTACCTTAGATATTCAATAAATTCTTCAGGTAGTAAAAAAGGACTTGGAGGTAAAGGTTGGACAGACCAAGGGTATGAATACAAAACATCTATTTGGATAAAATATTTAGTGGCATCTGGTATTAAACTTAAAGATCTAATTGAATATGATGCTGCAGATTATTATAAACCACTTTATAGTCAGCAAAAATTTTTATGGAATTCTTTAAAGATTAGTATTGGAAATTTATATAGCAAATTTTCTTTTGAAATGTTATTTTCTAAGAAAAGCCCATTAAGCAAATTTGATTTTAACCTCGATCTTGCAACTAATTTTAACAATTGGGATATTGAAAATACTAAAACAATATCTCAAGAATTTAATATGCCAAACAAGTTTAGTGCGCAAATGGGTGGTGTAAAAGTTAACACTAAAAAGCAACAAGCTAAATTAGTACTTATAACTTTAGATGAAAAAGAAGTAATAGGGCAAACTGTTGCAATAGTTATTGTAAATGAAGTTTCAAAAAAAACAACTACTATTGGAACTCTATTTAAAGAAGAAGACAAAAAACTTGTTTCAGTAAATAATG
>NZ_JBFLKT010000221.1:0-5172 GCF_040883305.1 Lutibacter sp. | reverse complement strand
TTAGAATTAAAGGCGATAAAGGGTTTATAACCGTTAAAGGTATTGGAAACAAGTCTGGAACTTCAAGATTTGAATGGGAAAAAGAAATTTCTGTTAAAGATGCTACAGATTTATTAAAAATTAGCGAACCGGGTGTTATTGATAAAACACGTTTTAATGTAAAATCTGGAGAACATACTTTTGAAGTTGATGAATTCTATGGTGAAAATGATGGTTTAACTGTTGCTGAGGTAGAACTTTCTTCGGAAGATGAAAATTTTAATAAACCGATCTGGTTGGGTGAAGAAGTAACAGGACAAGTAAAATATTACAACTCCATGTTAATGAAAAACCCTTATAAAAATTGGTAATAAGTTTAAGATAATAAGTAAAACAGAATATTTAAAAGGTAAATAAATGAGTGCAAAATTACAAAGTGGATTTGATGTATTGGATATGAAAAACTATCGAATGGAGAAACTCCCAAAGCGAGAGAAATCTAAATTTGAAAGTTTTTTAATGCGTATTGGTGGTCCATTAGCAATTCTATCTTTTGTGCTCATTTTATTTGTTTTAAAAATACCTTTTTTAGATGATTTAGATACAACATCATTAAGTACAAGTGCAAAAAGTAACTTTCAAAATATAGGTTTGGAAAATTTTATTTTTTCAAACAAAGCAATGCTAGCCATTTTTGTTGCCTCTTTAATTTTATGGATTACAGAAGCAATTCCGAACTACTTAACATCCTTAATTTTAATAATTGCATTGGTGTTAACACAAGTTTTACCAGAGGAGGTAGCTTACGCACAACTCGGTCACAAAGTAATGTGGTTAAACATTATGTCATTTGTTTTAGCAAGTATGTTAGTAGCTACTGGAGTTGCCAAACGGTTTGCACTTTGGTTTATAATTAAATTTGGTAAAAGTGCTTCTTCGGTAATTTTGAGCTTTATGGTTATTAATGTGGTATTGTCTTTATTTATTTCAGCTACTACTGCAAAAGCAGCTATTTTATTGCCCGTTTTTATGGTAGTTGCTGCAATTTATGGAGCCTCAAATGGTAAACAAAATAATGTTGGGCGAAATGTTTTACTTCAAAATTTATTTCAGAATAATATGGGAGCCAGTTCATTTTTAACAGGTTCTGGAGCCAATTTATTGGCAGCGTCATTAATAGCTGGTGCTATAGGAAGTGATATATTTTTTTCTGAATGGATGATAGCTTCATTTCCAGTAGCAATGGCATTAATGATTATTGGTTGGATAATTGGAATGAAAATTATTTTTCCAATTAAAAAAGAAGATAGTAAACCAAGTATTCTAGGAGGAATGGACAGTCTTAAAAAAGATTTGAAAGACTTAGGGAAAATATCCTTTAATGAGGTTAAATCTATAGTAATATTTGTGAGTATACTTGCTTTATGGGTAACCGATAAGTGGCATGGTGTTAGTCCAACAGCGGTTGCATTTGTTGGAGCAATTATTGCATTAATACCTAAAATTGGTATTGTAAAATGGAATGATGTAGATATTCCTTGGCATTTATTGTTATTCTCAGCGGGAGCATATACATTGGGAGCTGGTTTTAAAGTAACAGATCTTCCATCGATATCAGTAAACGCTTCATTTGATGCTTTAGGATTTGGCGCAGAGACACCTTTTTGGATTTTGTATGTAGTACTTACAGCAGCAATGGTTTTTAGTGCTTTATTTATGCAATCTAAAACTATGAGAGCCATGATTTTTATCCCTATTGCCATCGGGATTGCAACTCGTTTTGATTTTCCAATTATGAGTTTGGCCTTTCCAACTGCGTTATTAATTGAACATGTGTACACATTACCTTTTAATAGTAAGCCTGCCTTACTTTTATATTCTACAAATCAATACAGTATGTCAGATGGATTTAAATTTGGGTTTACAATGCAAGTTATTGCCTGGGTTATGTCAATTATAATGGCAATGACCTATTTTAAATGGTTGGGTATTACGCCAAATGGTTTATTTTAATCCCCAGATACGAGATACCAGATTTAAATGATACAGGATAACGTAAAAATTCACGATAATTTTTCTCTAGAAATAAAATCTATTTATGAAAATATTTCAGAAAAGAAAAAAACAACATATAATACGCTTACGTATCTTTTTATTCCAAATGGTTTAAACATTAACAACCAAACCTATCCTAAAACTAAGTTTTATAACGATGTTAAAGTATATATTAGGTACAATGCATCGGAATATACAATAGATGAAATTCTTAATTTAAAAACAGGGCCATTACATCAATTAATTAAAATTGTAAAAAAAATATCTGGAAAAAAAGTTTCAAAAAAAAATAAGCTAGAGTTTGAATCTAGAGTAAAAATGCTGGGTGCTATTTTAAACAATACACTTAGAATAGCGACTTCATTTTTAAAAGAAAACAGAAAACTTGATACTGATTTTTCTATAGATTTTTTTAAAAAACTTAAAAAGGTTTTAGTAATTTATAGAGACTTAGTTGAAAGTATTGAAGGATTAAAAATAGATGAAGAATTAAAAAATATTATAAAATACGGAGATGAATATATTAGTAATATTATAAATTATTACTTAATTGATTGGTTAGAATATTATAAAATTAGCAATATAGAAAAAGAACTATTAAAAGAAGTAATTACGTTTATTAAGGAGGAACAAACCTATCGAAAAGCGCAAAATTTTGATGTTACTAATAATAAAGATTTTTTTGATGAACTATTATTTCATAAAAGAAGTCAGCTTAAAAAATTTATAGAAAGTGTGTTGTTTTTAAATAGAGATATTAGAAAAGATGGCGCTTTTTTTGAGCAATCTGTTTTTGCTGTTGCCGCAGGTTTGGCAATGATTTTTTCCACAGGTATCGCTTTCTATTATCAACAAGTGTATGGAAATTTCACCCTGCCATTTTTTATTGCATTGGTGGTTGGTTATATGTTAAAAGATAGAATTAAAGCATCTATAGGTTTATTATTTGTAAGTAAAGCAAATTCATTTTTTTACGATTTTAAAATAAAAATTAAAGATTCAGGTACAAATTTAATTGGAATTATTAAAGAGAATTTTACGTTTGTTCCTTTTAATAAATTAGGGCCAAAGGTTAAAAAACATCGTTTAAAAAATAAATTTATAACTGCTGATTATAATTTGATGGGAGAACAAATTATTCAATATAAAAAGAAAATTGTTATTTATCCTAAAAAATTTGGTGAAGAAATATCAGACAATAGATTAAACAGTATTGTTGATATAACTCGCATAAATCTCTACAGATTTACTACTCAAATGGACGATCCTAAAAAAGAATATTCATTATTAAAAAAAGGAAAAATCATCAATAGAGTTGGTAATAGAATTTACCATGTAAATCTTATTCAAAAATTATACTCTGAAAAAGGAGTAGAATTTAAACGTTACCTTGTAATAATGAATAGAAAAGGTATTAAGCGTATCGAACCTGTTGAATTAGATGTTCTTTAATATATATTTTTAATTCGGATAAAGTATGTAATTTTATAACTACAAAAAGAAGTTAAAAAATTATGAATACTTATATTGAACTAGTAAAAACCTATCCTATTTATAGCGCAATGATTCAGTTTGCGATTTTAGGAACATTGGGTGACATATTTTCTAAATGGATGCAGCGAGGTGCTGTTTTTATGCCTTATAAATATGCTGTTGTTTTTTTAAAAATGGTGGAATGGGCTCTTTTAGCCATAGCGATAAAATATGCATTTATTGGTTATCAAGGATTTATTGATAGTTTAATAGTTCAAGGGTATTTGCCAGAGCTCAACTTATTTGGAAGGGCGTTTGCGGTTTCTGTAGCAATGAATGTGCAATTTGGTTTACTATTGGTAATTCTTCATAGGTTTTTAGATAACTTAATTTCACGTGAAAATAATTGGAAAAATATTGATAAAGGAATGCTTTCTTTAATCTGGTTTTGGATTCCTGCCCACACTATAACATTTATGTTAGACAAGCCATATCAAATTGGTTTAGCAGCTATCTGGTCGTTGGTTTTAGGTGTTATTTTGGGGTATTTTAATAAAACCAAAGTAACCTAATAAGAATAATTACTAATTTTTATTCAATATTATTTTTAGTCTTTTTATTAAAATTAAAGCGATTACTCCTCCTAAAAAAGAAACTATTAAATTTAAAATAAGTAGTTTAATATTTATTGTATCTGCTTGTACTATTGTAAAAGGGTCAAAGCCTAATCTTCCAAAAGATTTAAGAAAAAAGATACTTCCAAATACACCTGCAATTGTATTTCCTACAATTCCAAAAGAATATTTTTTATATGCAACAGCCATTAAATTTGCTCCAATTATTCCTGTTAAAATACTTATTAATGAAATTAAAGTTGCGGTCATAATTACGTAATTAATGTCCGTAATCCATCTTATCAATTTTCCCTTTCAAAACCCTTTGTTGAATAATAATATAAATTAAAAGTAAAATTACAACAATAATTGCCAAATTAAAAGCAACAGACAATCCATATTCAGAAGCTGCTGTATTGTAAATTGTTAAAGATTCATTTATAGTATTAGTTGAGGGTAATAATACAGGAAATAACGAAGCTAAAGAAGACGTAATACCACCAATTATTAGGAATGTTGAAAGTGCAAAACTATAACTATCTTTTTTAATTTTCTTAATAAAAAATAACCCAAATAACCCTGTAAAATAAATGGTAGGAAAAATTAATAAATAAGGGTTGTCTACAAAATTATTGAGCGAATTAGGATTGACTATTTGCCAAACAACTATTGAAAAAAGTGTTAAAACAAGTAATGCAATGTTTAAATTAAAAATAACATTTTTCAACTTTTTATTAATGGATGTATTTGTTTTTAAGCGGATCCAAGCTGCGCCGTGAATGGCTAAAGTTACCACGGCAATAATTCCAATAATTAATGTAAACCAGTCTATTACGCCTGGATGTTCGCTTAACGGACTAAAACTACTGTCCCATAATGGAAGAAAAAAGTAATGTGCTTCATAAAGAGAGTTTCCATTTTCAACACCACCTAAATTAACTCCTCTAACTATATTTCCTAGAGCAATTCCAAAAAATAATGCTAATAATAAACTAGAAACTCCAAAAGCTGTATCCCAAATTGAAGACCACATTTTATTGTTGAATTGACT
>NZ_JBFLKT010000220.1:0-11279 GCF_040883305.1 Lutibacter sp. | reverse complement strand
TTTTTTATCTGAAAGCTGCCACCCTTTTAATGAAGCGTCAGCAAATAATAATTTAACTTTTGAAGCGACTAAATATGGAGGACATGTTGGTTTTAATACTTCCTTCTTTGGAAAAGATTTATTGTGGAGCGAAAACCGAATTTTAAACTATATTAACCATATTATTTCTTAATAGTGAACGTTAACTTATAAAGTTTTTTTACTTTCGTTTAAAAATATATCATCTTGAAAAAATATTTATTACTTTTTTTATTTTCAACCCAAGTATTTACGGCACAAACTGTTCGTAAGTATTCTAACGAATTTTTAAATATTGGTGTAGATGCAGCCGCTTTTGGAATGAGTAAAGCAGTTGTTGCCACAAGTAACGATGTAAATTCGGCATACTGGAATCCGGCAGGTTTGGTAAATGTAAAAGATTTTCAAGGTGCCATTATGCACGCTGAATATTTTGAAGGAATTGCAAAATATGATTATGCCGCTTTTGCAATGCAAATTGATGAAAAAAGTGCTGTTGGAATATCAATAATTAGGTTTGGAGTTGACGATATTTTAAACACCACAGAACTTATTGATAATGAGGGAAATATAGATTATAACCGTATTAGCTTATTTTCTGCTGCAGATTATGGTTTAAATTTATCGTATGCTAGAAACTTAAATATTGAAGGGTTAAATGTTGGGTTAAACACTAAAATTATTAGAAGAATTATTGGAGATTTTGCAACTTCTTGGGGATTTGGATTTGATGCTGGGGTTCAATATGAAAAAAACAACTGGAAATATGGACTGATGTTAAGAGATATTACAACTACCTATAATTCTTGGAGTATCGACGAAAAAGAGTTTGAAAAAATACAAAATGCAATTCCAGATCAAAATCAAGAATTACCTGAATCTACAGAAATTACGCTTCCAAAAGCACAAGTTGGTATTGCAAGAAAGTTTAATATTTCAAAAGATTTTAATTTACTTTCCGAATTAGATTTTAATCTTCGTTTTACAAAAACTAACGACATTATTTCTTCAGATGCTCTAAGTTTAGATCCTGCTTTAGGTTTTCAATTAGATTATATAGATTTGGTGTATTTAAGAGCCGGTATTGGGAATATTCAAAAAGAATTACAATTTGACATGACTACTGAAACTTCTATACAACCAAATTTTGGTGTCGGATTTAAATACAAAGGAATTCAAATAGATTATGCCCTAACCAATATTGGAAACGTTGGTGCAGCGCTTTATTCAAATCTTTTTTCTATAAAAGTTGATTTTGAAAATTTTAGATAATTATGAAACTTAAATATTCTTTATTTTTAATTATAGTATTATTTTCAATTAGATTTAATGCGCAAATCAATCTTTCAGATAAAGCAACAGTAAGTGTTGTAACTTGTGGTCCTGGAAGTGAACTTTATTCAACTTTTGGTCATAGTGCTTTTCGAGTTTTTGATCCTGTAAATAAATTAGATAAAATATATAATTATGGAACTTTTAATTTTAACGCTCCTAATTTTTATCTAAATTTTGCCAAAGGAAAACTAACATATCAGTTGTCAACTTCTAGATTTGGCTTATTCTTACAAATTTATAATTACGAAAATAGGTGGGTAAAAACTCAAGAATTAAATCTTGATCTAGCTCAAGTACAAGCAACTTACAATTTTTTGGAAAACAATGCCAAACCATCTAACAAAGATTATCAATACGATTTCTTTTACAACAATTGCTCTACCAAAATAGAAGAAGTTATTAAAGGTATTTTAAAGGATAATGTGGCGTTTAAAAACAACCATATTACCTCACATAAAACACATAGAGATTTAATTGCAGATTATACTAAAAATCAAGAATGGGGGAAATTTGGTATTGATTTAGCGTTGGGTTCTGTTATAGATAAAGAAGCAAAAAAAGACGCTTTTAAATTTTTACCAGATTATATTTTTTACGCTTTTGAAAATGCAACAATTACTACTAAAAATGGAGTAAAACCATTGGTTAAAGAAACTAAAACCGTATTAAAACCTAAATCAAATGAGGTTTTAAAACCGTTTAGTTTTATAAATACACCTCTATTTGTTATTACTTGTATCAGTTTAATTATACTATTTTTTAGCTATAAAAACTTTAAAAATAAAAGCAGGTCTAAATGGTTAGATTTTTTGCTTTGCTTTATAACGGGAACTATAGGAATTGCCATTTTATTACTTTGGTTCGCTACCGACCATACTGCAACATATAAAAATTTAAATTTTTTATGGGCTTTCGCACCCAATTTTTTAATTGCATTTTATCTATTAAAATCGAAACTTCCAAAATGGATGTATTATTATAATATAAGTTTAATTGGTCTAATTATACTAATGCTGTTGGTTTGGATTTTTCAAATTCAAGTTTTTAATTTTGCATTGCTTCCGTTAATTATTGCTTTGGCAATTCGTTATTTATTTTTGATACATTATATGAATAAAAAAGTTTAAATGAATTTTAGATTCGAAAGATCTTATCCTTCTTTTGAATGTTCCAATAAATCTCCAGGTTGACAATCTAATGCTTCACAAACAGCATTAAGCGTACTAAACCGAATCGCTTTTGCTTTTCCTGTTTTTAGTTTAGATAAGTTTGCTAGCGAAATGTTTACAATTTCCGATAATTCGTTAAGTGACATTTTTCGTTTTGCCATCATAACATCTAAGTTTACAATAATCGCCATAGTTAAACAGTTTCTTCCAGTTCTTCCTGATACTCAACTCCTTTTGAAAAAATAATTGCAATAAAATAAATTACGGCTGCCATTAAAATAAATCCCTGACTATCTGCCCAAAGCTGGTTAAGTATGTCAATTGTATATCCACGATATTGTAAATTTTTGGCAGTCTGTCTAGCTAAAAAGCTTAAGAGTACATACAACCAGCCGAAAATTCCATATAAGAAAGCTAATAAAACAGATTTGTTTCTTTCCTAAGAAACTACAACTGCTAAACAGTTTCTAAACCAATGCCACTAGAAATTTCAGTTGTTATAAATTAATTAACTCCGCTCTGTTGACGTAACAGTCAATTGATGTTAAAACCATAAATAGAACTAGTAATTTTGTCTTTTTTAGTACGTTTTTTCATTATTTTAAACAGCATTAAATATACTGAACAAATAGTAAACTAAATAACGAACTCCAAAAAAAATAACTAAATACAAATTTTAGTAAATTATCTTAATGTTGCACCCACGTTTTTCTCAAATGTTTGTTGCAATTTTTGCATAACCTTATCTATTTGCTTATCGTTTAAGGTTTTATTTTCATCTTGTAATAAGAAACTAACTGCATACGATTTTTTTCCTTCTTCTAATTTATCACCTTCATAAACATCAAATAAATCAACTTGTTTTAGTAAATTCTTCTCTGCTTGAAAAGCTAAATTATAAAGTTCGTTAAAGGTAACTTCTTTGTCTAGCAACAAAGAGAAATCACGTTTAACTGCTGGGAATTTAGGTAGATTGGAAACATTAACAGTAGATTTCCCTCCTACTTTTAAGATATTCTCCCAATTAAAATCTGCAAATAACACTTCTTGTTTTATTCCAAATTCTTTATTAATAGAACGCTTTACCACACCTAAATCTACCAATTTAATCTTTCCTAAACTCAACGAAATTCCTTCAGAAAAAACATCGTTTTTTGTAGGTGTTGTTTTTGGTTTATCAATTCCTAAACGTTGTAATAATGCAATTACAATTCCTTTTAAATAGAAGAAATCAGATTTTCTTTGAACTACATTCCAACGTTCTTTTGTTCGTGCTCCAGAAACAAATAAGGTTAAATGCTTTTGTTCGGCATAACCACTTTCAAACTTGTGGTACGTTTTTCCAAATTCAAAGAATTTTAATGCATTGTTTTTTCGGTTAATATTATAAACAACAGATTCTAATCCGCTAAATAACAACGACTGACGCATAACATTCAAATCGTTACTTAGTGGATTTAACATTACTACATTATGATCTTCATTCAACATTTCAGACAACGAGACATAATCTGATTTTGTTAAAGAATTTGCCATAGTTTCATTAAAACCTTGTGCAACTAATTGGTTAGAAATAACGTTTTCTATTTTTACATCATCAAATTCAGAAAAAGAAATTGAAGTATTTAATTTGTGTGAAAATTCCACATTATTATAGCCATACACGCGTAAAATTTCTTCAATAACATCAGCTTCTCTAGTAACATCAACTCGGTAGGCAGGAATTGTTAATCCAATACCTCCTTCTGTTACACTATTAAATTTAATATCTAATGAAGCTAAAATATTTTTTACCGTTTCTTTTGGTATTTCAGCTCCAATTAAACGATTCATTTTTTCATAAGACAAAAACACTTGAAAATCTTCAAATTTTACTGGATAAAATTCTGCTATTTCTGATGAAACCTTTCCTCCAGCAACTTCTAAAATTAAAATAGCAGCACGTCTCAATGCATATTTTGTTATTGATGGGTCAATCCCTCTTTCAAATCTAAATGACGCATCGGTATTTAACGCATGTCTTTTCGCAGTTTTTCTAATTGCAACTGGATTGAAATAAGCACTTTCTAAAAAAATTGATGTAGTGTTTTCTGTAACTCCAGAATTTAAGCCTCCAAAAACACCTGCAATACACATTGGTTCTTCATTTCCATTACAGATCATTAAATCTTCTTCGTGCAATTCGCGCTCAACTTCATCTAACGTTGTAAATTTTGTTCCTGTTGGTAAGGTTTTAACAATAATTTTGTTACCTTTTACCTTTGAAGCATCAAATGCATGTAATGGCTGACCTAATTCGTGAAGTACATAATTAGTAACATCTACAATATTATTTATTGGTGTTAAACCAATTGCTTTTAACCTGTTTTGAAGCCAATCTGGAGAATCTTTAATTGTAATATCTGAAATAGTTACACCCGCATATCTCGGCGCTTTTTCTTCATCTTCAACAATTACATCAAATTTTAAAGTTCTATCATCTACGTGAAAATCACTTACCGAAGGAGAAATTAATTCTAAAGATATACCCTTTTGAATAAGACCTGCACGCAAATCGCGTGCAGTTCCATAATGGCTCATGGCATCTGCCCTATTTGGTGTTAAACCAATTTCAAAAACCTCATCTTTTTCAATATTAAAAACTGTAGCAGCTGGAGTACCAACTTTTAAATTTTCGTCTAAAATCATAATCCCATCGTGACTGCTTCCTAAACCTAATTCGTCTTCGGCACAAATCATTCCGTGACTTTCTTCTCCTCTAATCTTACCTTTTTTAATTTTAAAACCCTCACCTTTAGCGTCATACAATGTTGTTCCAATTGTAGCAACTGGAACAATTTGACCTTCAGCTACATTTGGCGCTCCACAAACTATTTGCACTGGCTCACCATTTCCTAAATCTACAGTTGTAACTTTTAATCTATCTGCGTTTGGGTGTTGAATGCAGGTTAAAACTTTACCAATTACAATGCCTTTTAAACTTCCTTTTATAGATTCTACAGTTTCCAGTCCTTCAACTTCAAGTCCTAAATCGGTTAACAATTCTCCTGTTTTTTCGGCTTCCCAATCAACCTTTAAAAACTGTTTCAACCAATTGTATGATATTTTCATCTTTAGATTTTATTTTTTTAACAAGATGCAAAGATAAACAAACCAACTTTAAACTTAAACCTTAAGCAACTTTTTTGATGGTTTAAATTGCATAATTTCAACTAATATTAGACCAAATGGTACTTTTTTTACTAATTTCTTGGTAAGCAATTCTAATAAAATGATTTTCAGGCGATTTTAATAAAGGATCTTTTGTTAGTACATCTATTGCAATAGCTCTTGCTTTTTTTAATATCTGCGTATCTTTAACGATATCCGCAATACGTAAATTTAACACACCACTTTGTTGGGTTCCCATTAAATTTCCTGGTCCTCGTAATTTTAAATCAACTTCTGCAATTTTAAAACCATCACTAGTGTCAACCATTGTATTCAAACGAATTTTAGCATCTGCAGATAGTTTAAAACTGGTCATTAAAATACAATAACTTTGCTCAGCTCCACGTCCTACTCTACCTCGTAATTGATGTAATTGAGACAAACCAAAGCGCTCAGCACTTTCAATAACCATAACACTTGCATTAGGAATATTTACACCAACTTCAATTACAGTTGTTGCTACCATAATTTGAGTTTCACCCTTTATAAAGCGTTGCATTTCGTATTCTTTATCAGCTGGTTTCATCTTACCATGTACAATGCTAATTTGGTAGTTTGGCAATGGAAATTCACGCGCAATACTTTCATATCCATCCATTAAATCTTTATAATCCATCGCTTCAGATTCGTTAATTAACGGATACACAACATAAACTTGCCTTCCCTTTGCAATTTCTTCTTTTAAAAATTTAAAAACTGATAATCGGTTAGCATCATATCTATGTGCTGTTTTTACTTCTTTTCTACCTGGTGGTAATTCGTCAATAACAGAAATATCTAAATCACCGTAAACACTCATTGCTAAAGTTCGTGGTATTGGTGTTGCTGTCATAACCAAAACGTGTGGTGGTAATTGATTTTTTTGCCACATTTTAGAACGTTGTGCTACTCCAAATCGATGTTGTTCATCAATTATTGCAATACCTAAATTTTTGAATTTCACTTTATCTTCAATAAGCGCATGTGTGCCTATTAAAATATTTAATTCACCATTTTCTAATTGATCATGTATAATTCTTCGCTCTTTTATTTTGGTAGAACCTGTTAATAATTTAATAGAAATATTTAAACCATCTAACAATTCAACTAACGAATTATAATGCTGTGTTGCTAAAATTTCAGTAGGTGCCATTAAAGCTGCCTGAAAACCGTTATCTAGAGCGATTAGCATAGTTAACAATGCCACAATAGTTTTACCAGAACCCACATCGCCTTGTAATAAACGATTCATTTGCGCATTTGAACCTAAATCTTTTCGTATTTCTTTTAACACTCTTTTTTGCGCATTGGTTAAATCGAATGGAAGTTTTTTATTGTAAAAATTATTGAAATTATCGCCTACTTTTTCAAAATTGAAACCTTTTATTTTAGATTTCCTAACTAGTTTTTTTCGAATAAGTTGTAATTGAATAAAAAACAATTCTTCAAACTTAAGCCTAATTTGTGCTTTTGTTAATAATTCTTGATTTTGTGGAAAATGAATATTTAAAAGTGCTGCTGTTTTTGAAATTAAATTGAGCTCATTTATAATTAGAACTGAAAGTGTTTCTGTAAAATCACCTTGCACCTCTTCAAACAAATTCTGAATAATTTTGGAAACAATTTTGTTTGAAATTCCTTTGTTTGTTAATTTTTCGGTTGAAGGATAAATGGGCTGCATTGCCGACCGCAAACTTTTTTTATAATCTTCTAGCAATTCCATTTCTGGGTGTGGCATAGAAAATAAGCCACTAAAAAAATTTGTTTTCCCAAAAATTACATAGGGAGTATTAATTTTTAAGGCAGCTTTTATCCATTTTGCCCCTCTAAACCAAACCAATTCCATAGTTCCAGTGCCATCTGTAAAAGTGGCAACTAGCCTACTTCCTCGCTTTTGTTGTACCGTTTTTATAGTAGTTATTTTTCCAATAATTTGAACTTCAGATGTGTTGTTTTGAAGTTGATTTATCTTAAAAAACTGAGTTCTATCTATATACCGATTTGGGAAAAAATTAATTAAATCACCCAAAGTATGAATCCCTAATTCCGATTTAAGCAAAGTGGCTCTATTAGGTCCAACACCTTTTAAATAGGCTATAGCAGTATTAAGATTGTAGTTTGGCATTTTATAATTGAAAGCACGAAGATAATAATTAGAACAGCAATAAACAATCTCTAAATTTAAAGGCTAACTTCTTAGCAACAAATTATGTATCTTTGCACCCTTAAATTTTTAATATGAGATTACACAGAAATTTAGTATTTACAGTTGTAGATGCTATAAAATTAATTTTTAATGAAGGAGAATATGCCGATAAAGTGGTTCAAAAAGCATTAAAACGCGATGCGCGTTGGGGAGCTAGAGACCGCAAATTTGTTGCAGAAACTATTTATGAAATGGTACGTTGGAAACGATTGTACAACGAAATAGCTGGAACAAAATCTCATTATTCAACAGAAAATGTTTGGAAAAATTTTCAGGTTTTTGCAATTTTAAAAGGGTATAAATTACCAGATTGGAACCAATTACAAGGGGTACCAGAAAGAAGAATTAAAGGTAAATTTGATGAACTTCAAAAAATAAGAGTCTTTAAAGAGTCCATTCCAGATTGGTTAGATGAGTTAGCTGTAAAAGAATTAGGCGAAAAACACTGGTCTAAAGAAATTACGGCTCTTAATATGCAAGCCGAAGTTATTTTACGTACAAATACATTAAGAACTAACAAAGCTTCACTAAGAAAAAAACTAGCTGATGAAGGAATTGCTACCGTTTTTATTGATGGCTATCCAGATGCATTAAAATTAGTAGAACGTGCTAATGTTTTTAGAACAGATTGTTTTAAAGATGGTCTTTTTGAAGTTCAAGACGCTTCTTCTCAATTAGTTGCCGCTTATTTAGATGTAAAACCAGGTATGAAAGTAATTGATACCTGTGCTGGTGCAGGAGGAAAAACATTGCATTTGGCTGCTTTAATGGAAAATAAAGGAAACATTATTGCCACCGATATTTACGAAAGTAAATTGAAAAAATTAAAAATTAGAACACGAAGAGCAGGAGTTCATAATGTTACTACAAAAGTATTGGATTCTACCAAAGTAATGAAGAAAATGAAAGGTACTGCAGACAGAGTTTTAATTGATGCTCCGTGCAGTGGGATTGGTGTTTTAAAAAGAAACCCAGATAGCAAATGGAAATTAGAACCAGAGTTTGTTGAAAATATAATAAAAACGCAAGCTGAAATTTTAGAAAACTATTCTAAACTGGTAAAAGTTGGTGGAAAGTTAGTATATGCAACCTGTTCTATATTGCCTTCTGAAAATGAAAACCAAGTAAAAGCATTTTTAAAAAACAACCCTAATTTTACTATTATTAAAGATTATAAAGTTTCGCCTTTTAAAACAGGTTACGATGGATTTTATATGGCTTTGTTAGAATGTAAAAGTTAGTTTCTAGCTCTTAAAATTAGAATTTTTACACAAAAAAATAAAGGTAGTGATTTTTTATCACTGCCTTTTTCTCTTTTCTATACTGTTTTCTTTTGATCATTTTTCGCCTGTATATCTTATTAAAAGAAAATATTAAATAAATAACTTATTTACCTATTCTATATTTTAAATTTTCTACTTTTTTTTACAAAGTGTTTTTATTTGTTGTTACCGCTCAAAATCGGATAATTAAGAGGTTAAGACACCTCTTAATTGATTGTATATTCATAATCAATATCATTTTATTTTTTTAACAAAAATGAGAAATAAAATGTTTTTTTATTTAAAAAATATACTAAATTTACAGCGGTAATACACCCCAATTTTACCAACTTTTAAAACTTTTTATACTAGCTATACTTGACTTTAAGAGTTCTTTAGGTTTTTTTAATACCCCACAAATAACCTAACCATTTATTTATTTAACAATTCATTCATTAACCCAATGAAAAAATTATTATTAGTATTACTATTTATTACATCTATTACCTCTTTCAGTCAAATTCCAACAGGTTATTATGATACAGCAACAGGAACAGGTTATGCACTAAAAACACAACTTTATTCTATTATTCTTGGTCATACGGATAATGGATATTCTGGTTTATGGACAACCTATCAAACTTCTGATAGAGATATTTTTTACGAAAATGATAATACTATTTTAGATATCTACTCTGAAGACCCTACAGGTGTTGATCCATATAATTATACATACTCAACCGATCAATGTGGTACTTATGCTGATGAAGGTGATTGTTATAATAGAGAACATATAATTCCACAATCTGTTTTTAGTGAACAATCCCCTATGCGTAATGATGCGCATTTTGTAATACCAACTGATGGAAAAGTGAATGGTTTTCGCTCAAATTATCCACATGGTAACGTAGCTAGTGCAACTATATATACCTCCGATAATGGAACTTTAGTTGGAACATCGGATGATGGATATTCTGGTGGTCCTGTATGTGAACCTATTGATGAATTTAAAGGTGATATTGCTAGAATGTATTTTTATTTTGCAACAAGGTATGAAAACTTAGTTTCAGGGTGGAGTTCTTATGGTATGTTTAATGGAACTAGTGACCAAGTATTTTCTGAGCCTTTTCTAACGATACTAATGACTTGGCATACAAATGACCCAGTAAGTACTCGTGAGATAGACAGAAACAATGCAATTTATGCACGTCAAAATAATAGAAACCCGTTTATTGATCACCCTGAGTATGTTGCTCAAATATGGAGTGCTACCGCTGATACACAAGCTCCAACAGCACCAACAAACTTAACTGCATCAAATATTACAAATACAACAGTAGATTTAACCTGGACTGCATCAACTGATAATGTTGGTGTAACTAGTTATGATATTTTTGTAGATGGTTCTTTATTTGATACTTCAGTATCTAATTCTGCTACTTTAACAGGGTTGACTATAAATACTAGTTATGCTATAACTGTTTATGCCAAAGATGCATTTGGAAATACATCAACTGTAAGTAATACTGAAAACATAACAACAACAAATATTATTGATACAACGGATCCAACAGTACCTACAGCCTTAATTGTAAGTAATGAAACTAGTTCTACTTTAGATTTAGCATGGACCGCATCTACAGATGATCAAGCTGTAAAAGATTATGACGTTTATTTAGATGGAAGCTATTTGGCAACTACTACTTTAACTACATATACAATTACTAGCCTAACAGCAGAAACCACCTACAGTTTATTTGTTTTAGCCAGAGATACTTCAGATAACGTTTCTGTTCTTAGTGTTGCAGTTGATGGAACAACAACTGCTATTCCAAGTTTTTGTGGTTCTGAAACGTTTACAAATTCAAATGCACCAACTGGCAGCTATGGAAATAATAGTTTTACTGGAGATAATGGAGTTACTTGGACATATGTACAATCTAGAGATGATGAAGGTTATTCAATTACAGGAACAGGCTTAATGCTTAGAAGATCTTCAGATAACAGTAAGGTAACTTCATCAACTGTTTCTTCTGGAATTGGAGATTTTACATGTAGCTTATTAAAAGGGTTTACAGGGGCCGGAAATAGACAAGTAGC
>NZ_JBFLKT010000219.1:0-2596 GCF_040883305.1 Lutibacter sp. | reverse complement strand
TTTTTTAGGCTGCGTGTTAACGCCTAATAATAAGGACAAGGTTTTTAAACTTTCTGTACGATCGGCAATTAATTTTATAATGCTTATAAACGGAATAAATAAAATTAAACCTGCGGTTCCCCAAATAATTCCACCTAAAATAATTGCAATAATAATAACAAGCGGATTTAATTTTAAACGGTTTCCTACAACCAAAGGGAATATAATGTTTGCTTCCAGTATTTGAACAATCGTAAAAACGAAAATAATACCCAATGGATACCACATAGAATCATATGTTATCCAGGAAATTGCAATTGGTAAAAGCGAAGAAATAATAATTCCAATATAGGGGATAAATGTAAGAATTGAAGCAATAAAGCCATAAGCAATAGGATTTGGAATACCAAGAATAGCTAAGCCTATGCTATTTAAAATACCCACAATTAAATATACCAACAACATACCTTTTACAAAATTATAATAGGTATTAATTGTTTCAGTTAGAACTTCTCTAATATCATTTTTTTTATTTGAAGGGAAGAAATTGTATAACACATTTGTTAACATCTCCCGATAATAAAGTATAAAAACCGAAAAAACAGGGATTATAATTAGAAAAAAGAATGTCATAGAAACTGAATAGGCAGTATTTATAAGTGAATAAAATACTTGTGTACCTGAGTTGTTCATCACATTTTTTGGTAAATCAGACAAGAAATTCGTGTTAATGCCATATTGTTCTTCTAGAAAAGCACTTAATTGCACCAAGAATTCTAGAAATTTAGTTTTAAATGCTTCCCACTCTTTTAAAAATCCTATAACTTGTGAAAAAAGTAAATAGGTGATGCCCATAAATAGTATAAATAAAATAGAAACGGATAAGAAAATACTCACAGTTTTATGGATTCCTTTTTTTTCCATCCATTTGCAGATCGGATAAAGAACAAAGCTAATGAGTACTGAAAAACTCAGCGGAATAAATAGTGTTTTTCCAAAGTAGAGTACTATTGAAATTAGTACAGAAAATAGCAAAATTTCAAGAATAGAAAATTTCCTATTTGGAAGGTTAGGCGTCAGTTTTTTTATAATTTGTACCATGGAACACTTGAATTTTCAATGATGTTGCATACTGTGTAAGCTAATCATTATTTTAAAGTTGATTTAGGAATTGCTTTAGCAATTTCTATAACAGAACCGTTTCTTAAAATTTTAAAATGTAAAATATCTTCTGACTTCAAATTTTGGATAAGCTGCCAAGCTTTATGCAAATTTTCTTGATTTGTTAATACTATATTTTCAACAGAAAGTATAATATCTCCTCCTACCATAAGCTCAACACCTTCAAAATAAATTCTAGTAAATCCACCTTTTAAACCCAAAATATCACCCAAAGAAAAATTAGCTACCTTTTGTACTAAAACACCACCTTCTTGGGGAATATTTAAAATTCTAGCCAATGTCCCGGTAATTAAATGGGCTTCAATTCCTGTCCAAACCGATTGCTCATCTAATAATATTTTTTTTGCCACATTTGATGTTGTAGCAAAACCTAATCCCTGAAATCCTTTTGAATTGCTTAATATAAAACTAGAAATTCCAACTACTTCTCCTTTTAAATTAAACATAGGAGCTCCTGAACTTCCTTCATTTATGGCTGCATCTGTTTGAATAACTTCTGAAGTAATAAAGCCTCCTTTTATTTCATTTGAATATTTCCCACCAACATAGCCAACCGATAAAGAATTTCCCAAACCAAAAGGCGCTCCAATCACAAAAATTTGATCACCAACTTTAACATTATCTGAATTACTTAATTTAACCACTTTCAAAGGCGTTTTTTTTACTGTTAGTAATTTAATTAAAGCAACATCGGCTGGAGGATAAGAACTTATTACTTCAGCAAAAACCTCTTCGCCATCTGAAAATTTTACTATAATATTTTGGGCGGTTTGAACCACATGAGAAGCGGTCATTATTTCGCCTTCTTTTGAAACCACAAAGCCTGACCCTAACCCTTTTACATTCAACATTAATTTTTGATATCCCTGACTAACAACCTCAGATTCAGATGTTTTAATAAGCACTACAGCTTCTTTTGATTTTTCGTAAAGCGCACCAATATTTTGGCAATATCCAGCTAAGCATAAAAAAAAACTCACTATTAAAAAAGTACTTTTCATTTTAAAATTTTAAAAAAAATCTCTTATACAAAATGAATACTATTTTGTGCAAATTCAAATGACCATTATCAACGAACAACATTGGAATGTATGACATATATCATTTGAACACGTATTCTAAAACAAGTTTAGAATTCAGTATAGCTATGATACCAATATAAGTCGCTTATAGATTGAATAAAACCAAATATTTCGAGGATATGGTGCATAAAAATATAGTTTACATCACTTTGTTAAAAAATAAAGCGTCTTTCGCAGAGAAGAAGGAATTAAAGACCTATAGCCTAATACATTATCTTGGGCAAGGATATGAATCTTAACATCGCAAAAAGCGATGTAATGTCTCTCCAAATAAAAAATGAGCAACCAAAGCTTGGTTACTCATTTTTTATTTGAAAAACCGCGCAACTTTTACAAAGTTACAGTTTCCCTTT
>NZ_JBFLKT010000218.1:0-3132 GCF_040883305.1 Lutibacter sp. | reverse complement strand
TATATAGATTTTGCATCCAATAATAATATTTCAGGAGTTTTGGTCGAAGGTTGGAATACAGGTTGGGAAAATTGGGGTAAAAAAGGAGCTTTTGATTTTGTAACACCTTATTCAGATTTCAATTTGAAAGAAATTGCAGACTATGCAAAAGCAAAAAATATCAATTTTATTGGTCATGTAGAAACTGGTGGCGATGCAGCTTATTTTGAAGAAAATTTAGATAAAATATTTTCTATGTATCATAATTTAGGTGTAAAGGCTGTAAAAACAGGATATGCTGGAAGAATACAAACCAAAGGACAATTTCATCATGGGCAATTTATGGTAAATCATTACAGAAAAGTAGTGGAAGTAGCAGCAAAATATCAAATTATGGTGAATGCGCACGAGCCAATAAAACCAACTGGAATTAGAAGAACCTATCCGAATATGATGACTAGAGAAGGTGCTAGAGGTATGGAATGGAACGCTTGGAGTTCTGGAAATCCGCCTGAACATTATACAATTATACCTTTTACAAGAAGTTTGGCTGGACCTTTTGATTATACACCTGGAACTTTTGATATTTTATTTAAAAATGCCAAAAACAGAGTAAAGTGGAACGATTTAGATGACGGAACCTCAAGAGTAAATACAACTTTGGCAAAACAGTTAAGTCTGTTTGTAATTTTATACAGTCCAATGCAAATGGCATCTGATTTGATTGAAAACTATGAAAATCAACCTGCATTTAAATTTATTAGAGATTTTGGAGTTGATTGGCAAGTTTCAAAAGTGCTAAACAGTAAAATTGGAGATTATATAACTATTGTTAGAAAAGAAAAAAATAGCGATAATTGGTTTTTAGGAAGTTGTACAGACGAAAATAAACGAACCTTAGAAATTGAATTATCATTTTTAGATGCTGATAAAAAATATTTTGCCGAAATTTATGCTGATGGAAATGATGCCGATTGGAAAACAAATCCACAAACAATTAAAATTTATTCAGAAGAAGTTGATTCAAAAACAGTTTTAAAGTTAAAATTAGCAGCTGGTGGCGGACAAGCAATAAAATTCTCACCAATAAATTAAGGCACATGAAAAAAATTAGCTATTTACTAGTGTTAATTGTATTAGTTTCTTGTTCTTCAGAAATGGGAAATTTGAATATTATGACGTACAACATTCGGTATAATAATCCGAATGATGGTGAAAACCAATGGTCTCATAGAAAAGAGTTTTTGAGTAATCAAATTGCTTTTAATGAAGTCGATATTTTTGGAATTCAAGAAGGATTGAATGATCAGGTGACATATTTAGACAGTGTTTTTGTTGATTATAATTATATTGGAGTTGGAAGAGATGATGGGAAAACAAAAGGAGAATACAGTGCTATTTTTTATAATTCAAAAAAGTTTAAAGTAATTGAAAATAATACTTTTTGGTTGAGTGAAACACCAAGCGAAATATCTGTAGGTTGGGATGCTTCAATGGAACGAATTTGTACGTATGGTTTATTTGAAACTATTGCAACAAAGCAACAATTTTATGTTTTTAATACTCATTTTGACCATATTGGAACAGAAGCTAGAATAAAAAGTGTTGAATTAATACTTCAAAAGATAACAGAATTTAATTCAAGTAATTTTCCTGTTTTGGTCTTAGGAGATTTTAATTTAACTCCAGAAACGGGGCCAATTCAGCAACTTTCAAAAGCATTAAACGATTCAAAAAAAGTTAGTAATTTAACGCCTTTTGGACCAGAAGGGACATTTAATGGTTTTAATTTTAATGTCCCAATAACAGCTAGAATTGATTATATTTTTACAAGTAAAAACAATATTTCTGTTGAAAAATATGCCGTATTAAGCGACTCTAAAGACTGTAAATATCCGTCGGATCATTTGCCCGTATTTATTGAAATAAAACTTAATTAATTCTTATATTATGAAACGTAGAAAATTTATTGCAAATAGCTCTTTAGTTGCAGCTGGAACAATGATATTACCACAAAATATATTAGCTTTTGAGCAAGATAGGTTTAGTAGTAAACGACCAATTATCTCTGAAAGAAATTTTACGAGTATTGAAGTAGAAAATACTATTAAAAAATTAAAATCAGTAATACAAGATGACGAGTTGGCTTGGATGTTCGAAAACTGTTTTCCAAATACATTAGATACAACTATAGATTTTGAAATTATTGATGGAAAACCAGATACATTTGTAATTACTGGAGATATTGATGCGATGTGGTTGCGAGATTCTACGGCACAAGTTTGGCCATATATGCCATTAATTTCAAAAGACGAAAAATTAAAACAATTAATTAAAGGTTTAATAAACAGGCAAGTAAAATGTGTGTTGTTAGATCCGTATGCAAATGCTTTTTATAAAGATACTGCCAAAATATCGAAATGGAAGTCAGATATAACTCAAATGTTACCTGGAATTCACGAACGAAAATGGGAAATAGATTCGTTGTGTTATGTAATTCGATTGGTAAATGAATATTATCAAATTACCAAAGACATTTCTGTTTTTGATGAAGATTGGGATAAAGCAATGCGTTTAATTGTAAAAACATTTAAAACAGAACAACGTAAAGATAATGAGTCGGACTATAGGTTTAGTCGAGAAACAACTTCGGTAATAGATTCACCACCATTTGAAGGAACTGGAAGACCTATAAAAACAAACGGATTAATTTGCTCAATGTTTCGACCTTCAGACGATTCAACATTATATCCTTATTTAATTCCTTCAAATATATTTGCTGTACTTTCTTTAAGACAATTAGCTATTATTTATAAAAATGTTTTAGATGAAAATGAGTTTGCAACTATTTGTAAAGAAATGGCTTCAGAAGTAGATGAAGCTATTCAAAAATATGCAGTTTCAGAACATTTAAATTTTGGAAAAATATATGCTTATGAAGTAGATGGCTTTGGAAATAAGTTATTTATGGATGATGCTAATGTGCCTTCATTAATGTCTTTAGCCTATTTGGGAGCGCACAAACCAACTGATGAGTTATTCCAAAATACCAGAAGATTTTTATTAAGCGAGAACAATCCATATTTTTTAAAAGGAAAATATGCAGAAGGGCAAGCAAGTCCGCATACAGGAAAAAGCAAAATTTGGCCAATG
>NZ_JBFLKT010000001.1:0-4821 GCF_040883305.1 Lutibacter sp. | reverse complement strand
GTTGGATGAATACTCAAATAATCTTCTGTTTTTAAATTTCTACGGTAGTAATACCCAAATTGAGAGCCTGCATATACTACATTATTGTCTCTACTATCAATTTGAACTTGCATTCCGTCTCCACCACCAATACTTTTGTACGGATAGTTCCCACTACTTTCCCAACGTTTTGACGCTTTATAATTACTTGGACCATACCAAGTTCCATTGTCTTGTAAACCTCCAAAAACATTGTAAGGTTTTTGATTGTCAACATTTATATAATAAAACTGCCCAACTGCTGGTGAATTGTTTTTAATCCAGTTTTCGCCATCGTCATACGTAATATTTACACCACCATCGTTTCCGTTAATTAAATGACCTTTTAAAGTTGGATTTACCCAAAGTGCTTGATGATCGGAATGTACATTTTCTTTTCCAATGGAAGTCCAGTTTTTACCACCATCATCCGATTTTAATAAAGGAACGCCACCAATATAAATTTTATTTTGATTGTTTATATTCACTGCCACTGTTCCAAAATAATAACCGTAAGAACTGTAAACTCCATCTAGATAATCCTTATGTGTTTTTTTCCATGATTTTCCGCCATCAACAGACTTATAAACCTCGGCTCCAATTACTTCAGAATTTAGTAATATATAATTAGCATCTTCTAAATACGTTGCCAAATCACTTGGTAAAACTACGCCTTTTTTAATCGCTGTTTTTACACTTTTAGCTGTATATTTTTTATCAAAATTGTTAGTTTTTAAATAGGTATTTAATTCTTTATCATCTAATTTTAAAAACGCTTCTACAGATATTTTTTTAAAATCGTCTTTTTGTAAACCTTCGTCTTCCTTTTTCTCTTTTTCAGGTCTCATAAATTGATTGTCTAAAAGCGCATAAATAACATCGTTATTAAAAGCTGCTAAACCAATTCGTCCAACACCACTTCCTGTTGGAAAACCACTTTTTTTAGTAGTAATATTGAACCACGTTTCACCTGCATCTGTACTTTTATAAATTGCAGAACCTTCGCCATCTCCATCAAAATTCCAAGCTTTTCTGTTCCTTTCCCAGGAAGCTGCAAATAAAATGGAAGGATTTTTTGGTGAAACACTAAGATCTATAACTCCTGTATTTTCATTTATAAATAAGGTGTTTTTCCACGTTTTACCACCGTCTGTAGTTTTATAAACACCACGTTGTTTGTTTGGAGTATATAAACTTCCAATGGCTGCAACTACTACTTCATTTGGATTGTTTTTATTAATAATTATACGACCAATATGTTGTGAATCTGACAACCCAACATTATTCCATGTTTTACCATTATCCATACTTTTAAGAACTCCTATTCCAGCATAAGACGAACGCGAAGAATTGCTTTCTCCAGTACCCGCCCAAATTGTTCCATTTTTCCAATCTACGGCAATTGCGCCCATGTTTTGAGTAGGAGCATTTTCTGAAACTGCTGTAAAAGATGTTCCATTATTATTTGTATACCAAAGACCTCCTGAAGCATAAGCCACATAAAACTCTGTTGAGCTTTGTGGATTTACAGCTAAATCTACCACACGACCACTCATAATTGCAGGTCCAATATTGCTAAAAGGTACATTTTTTACTAAAGAAATTTGAGCATTTATTTCAAATATTAGAAATAAAAAACTAAAAAGAAAAGTTAGTTTTTTCATTATAGAAGTTTTGTTAAAATTAAAAATTGGTATTTATTGTATCAATCCCAAATTTAACAATATAATTTAGATTATTAGGGTTGGTAAATAGCCTTTTAAATTAAAAAAACGTACTTTCTATGTTTTTAATTTCTAAAAATTAGATTGGTGTAATGCCAAAAAAGGTGTTTTGGAATAATAGTTAAGCGTTGCCGTTTGTGGTCTAAACAAAATTTGTTCTAATAAATTTAAATTTTTTGCAGCCAATACAATTAAATCTATCTGTTTTTTATTTATAAATTGCTCTAAAGATTCTTCAAAATTTTTGTTTGTTTCCGAGTGAAAACTATGTTGTTTATCTGCAAAGTAATCTTGTAAGGTTTCTTTATTCCAAAGTTGTTCTTTGTTGAGTATTTCGCTCAATTTATTAAGGTATAAAAAACGAACTGCGGCACTGTTATAACCAGATTTACTAGTTAAATAATGCAATAGTTTCGCTTCGTAATAATTGGTATAATCTGTTGGAAATGCAATTTCTTTTAATCTACTAAACACAGCAATTTCAGGCACCACTAAAACAGAACATTTTACTTTGGTAATAATTTCTTCTGAAATTGAATTTCTGTTTATTTGTCCTTTTGAAGGTATATCATTTGCACCTATTACAATTAAATCAATCTTTTTAGTTTTTATTTGATTTCTTGTAGCTTCAACAATATTGTTTTCGTCTAAGATTGGAATAAACGTATGATTTCCTTTTATTTTTAAAGTATTAATCTTATCAATTAATGCGTCTATTTTTCTTTTTGAATCTCTTTTCGACTTTACTTGTATTAACTCAACTTGATTATAGGAATCATAATCTATTTCGTTATCATTTCTATTTTCAGCATTAAGCAAATGAAAATTACATTGCTCGTTCTGAAATAAACCTAACGCATAAATAATTGAATTCCAAGATTTCTTAGAAAAATCAGTTAAAATTAATATGTTCTTCATTCCATTTATTATTAATACAAACTTAAAAAAAGCCATACTTATAATAAATGACATTAATCAGTAAAATTTTGAGTAACGTATGTGTTTCTGTTTAACTATTGAATAATGCTTAATAAATAGCCGCTAACTGTTCTAAATTAATAATTCTAATATTTCTTCCTTCTATTTCAATAACTCCTTCTTTCTTTAAATCTGTTAAGGTTCTTATTAAGCTTTCGGTTGCAATACCTGCAACACTTGCAAGGTCTCGACGAGAAATATTTATATTATCAGTTGGTTTATGTTTCATTTTTTGTGCAAATTTCAAAATTGTTTTTGCAGTTTTTCTTCGCATAGATCCGTAAGCCATTTGCAGTAATTGGTCTTTAACTTCCGTTAAATTTTCATTAATTAATTGAAATACCTCTAAAGATAAATTGTAGTTGCTTTTTAAAATGTTTTGCACTGTTTTTTTAGGAACACACATTATTTCTACCTTTTCCATTGCAATTGCAGACTCATAATTATATGAATTTTCAAAAATTGCCGAAAATCCAAAAAAGTCGTCATCTTTATTAACAGTAATAATTAATTCTTTACCAAACTCATCAATTTTAACACCTTTAATTTTCCCTTTATAAACCAGATAAATATTGTTCGTTTTTTCAGATTCTTTATAAATTATTTCCCCCTTTTTAAAAAGTTTGGTTGTTCCAAAATCGCAAAAATAATTTTTAAGATCATCTATGTTTGCAATATCTTCAAACGCGTCATCACTAGATTCAGAATTTTCTTTTTCTTCAGCTATTAAAGATTCATTTAAAAGTGCCGATTTTGCCAATCTACTTTCAATGGCGCTTAGCAACAGTTCTTCTTCTACCGGTTTGGTTAAATAATCATCAGCTCCTAAATCCATTCCTTTTCTAATATCTTTTATTTCTGTTTTAGCAGACATAAAAATAAATGGAATTTTTTTTGTTGTTTCGTCTTCCGAAAGCAGTTTAAAAACATCGTAGCCATCTAATTCAGGCATCATAATATCGCAAATAATTAAGTCTGGAAGCATAATTCTAGCTTGTTCAATCCCTCTTTTTCCATTTGCTGCTACCACAACTTTATAATCTTCTAACTCTAAAATTTCTGCAGTAGTTTCTCTTAAAACTGTATCGTCTTCAATTAGTAATAATGTCTTCATTTTTTATTAATTAATGGTAATTCAACTAAAAAAGTGGAGCCTTCATCTGCTATACTTTTAAATTTAATATTTCCTCCTAAACTTTCTAAATGGGTTTTAACTATATTTAATCCAATTCCTGTACCTTGGTTTGTAAGTGCGTTTTCAGCTCTAAAATACCTGTTAAATATATGCTTTTGATCTTTTAGTGGAATTCCAATTCCTTGATCTTTTATTTCAAAAATAATAACCTCATTTTTAATAGTTATTTTAAAATCTATCTTAGTATTTTCTGGAGAATATTTAATTGCATTATTTAAAACATTAGATAATATTAATTCTAATATTTTTTCATCTTGATATACATCTATATTATCAATATCTCTTGGATAAATAATATGTTGTCCGGTTTTAAGCATTAAATTGGCGTTATAAATAACTTCATTTACAACTTTATTAAGTTTAAAATTACTGAACTTATAATTAACTTTTCCAGACTCCAATCTTTCTACAGATAAAAAATCATTTAAAATTCCATCTAAATAATGTACTTTATTTTTAATGGTGAGCAAGTGCTTTTCCCTTTTATCTTGCATTTCAGTTTTCTTATATTTTCCAACTAAAATTGCAGCATTTAGCATACCACTTAACGGCGTTTTAAATTCGTGAGAAACCAGTGACAGAAATTTAGTTTTCAACTCATTAAGTTCTTTTTCTTTTTTTAAAGCTTTTCTTAATTTAGATTCAGCTTTAACACGTTTTTCAATTTCGCTTTTTAAATTTGCAACTGTATTATTAAGTTCAAAGGTTCTTTCAGTAATTTTACCTTCTAATAATGCGTTTAATTCGCGTATTTTTGCTTCAGAATTTTTGCGAGCTGTTATGTCTATAACAATTGCCATTACATATTTTTTTCCGTTAATTTGGAACGGATTTAAACCTACCTCAACTGGAAATTTATGGCCATTTTTATGAGCTCCATACAAATCTCTATTAACTCCCATTTGT
>NZ_JBFLKT010000217.1:0-3536 GCF_040883305.1 Lutibacter sp. | reverse complement strand
TTTAAATCGAACCCATTTATTAACAAAACAGATTTTGATTTCAAAAAAACTTGTGCCACATTTTTAGATAAAATTCCAACGGAAGAAGGAATTGAAAAGGTGAAACTACTTGCCGCCAAAGATGAATTACTCATTTTTAAGAATAAAACGATTTATCTTTATTGTCCAAATGGATTTGGAAGGACGAAATTATCAAATAATAATATCGAAAATAAATTAAAAGTTTCAGCAACCTCTCGAAACTGGAACACAATTACAAAACTTGTTGAACTAAGTAATCAATAAATTGAATAACAACATCTTAAATACAGAAATTCAAGCGTTTATAACTGCTCATCTTAGATCGGATATTACAAAACTTATTTTAAAAGGAAGCCCGTATGAGAATGTTTCTATTCAAGAAATTGCTGAACAAATTGAGTCAAAAAAAAAGTGTGAAAAGAAATTACCAACTTGGTTTTCAACTGAAAATATTTATTATCCAAATAAATTAAATATTGAACAAACCTCCTCTGAAATTACAGCTAAATACAAAGCTAGTTTAGTTTCAGGAAACTCATTAATTGATATAACTGGCGGATTTGGTGTAGATGCTTTTTATTTTTCACAAAAAGTTAAAAATGTTACACATTGTGAAATTAATGAAGAATTATCTAAAATTGTTTCTCATAATTTGAAGCAATTTGGTACTAAAAATATTGAAAATTATATTGGAGATGGATTAACCTGTTTAGAAAAATCAGTTTCTAAATTCGATTGGATTTATAGTGATCCATCAAGAAGAAATGACGCAAAAGGTAAAGTTTTTTTATTAGAAGATTGTTTACCAAATATTCCAGAAAATTTAGATTTATTATTTGAAAAATCTGACCACATTCTTATCAAAGTTTCACCAATTTTAGATATAAAAAGCGCCATAAATGAACTGAACTTTGTTAAAGAAATCCACGTAATAGCCATTGAAAATGAAGTAAAAGAATTGTTGTTTGTTTTAGAAAAAAACTACACACAACAAATTGATATTAAAACCATTAACTCCAATAAAATAAAAAATCAATGTTTTAATTTTGATTTAAGCAGTGAAGTGTCTGCAACTTATTCTGAACCAAAAAAATACTTATTTGAACCTAATGCAGCAATTTTAAAATCTGGAGCGTTCAACCAAATTTCGGAACAACTTAAAATTGATAAATTACACCAACATTCACATATATATACTTCAGATAAATTGATAGATTTCCCTGGTAGAAAGTTTGAAATTAAACATAAAATTTCATACGATAAAAAACAACTTAAAAAATTAATTCCTTCACAAACAGCCAATATTACAACCAGAAATTTTCCTGAAACGGTTGCTCAAATCCGTAAAAAAACTGGTTTAAAAGACGGTGGTAATCAATTCTTATTTTTTACTACCGATTGCAATCAAAAACATATTGTTTTAATCTGCAACAAAGTGTAGGTTCAGTTTTAACCTTCATCCTAAAATTTTTAGTATTTTTAGCCAAATATATTCAACAAAATGGCAAATAAAAATATACGATCATTATCATCTCGAAAAGGTTTAGATGATAATTTGTTTGAAAATATAGTAGATTTATCTTACGAGAATGCTTCAAAAGAAGAATTTCAAAAATTAGCCAAGCGCTTTTTAATTGATGATTCTGTGATTGTTGGAACTTCTTCTTTTTACGATTTTACCAGAGAAGAAAACCTCAATAAAAAAATTCATATTTGTAGCGGAACTGCTTGTATGGTTGCAAAAACTCAATTAAATCTAAAAAAAAATATAGAAAATCATTTTGATAAAAGTGAAATAGGTCACGCCGCTTGTGTAGGTCGTTGTCATATTAACAATGCGTTTTTGTTTGATGATAAAACTTTTTCAGCAACCAATGAAAAAGAACTTTCAAGTATAATTTCTGAGAAAAAATATCAAGAAAACAGTTATAATATTGGCTGCAACACAACATCAATATTAACTTCAAAAATTGAAAATATTACTGAATTTTATGATTTGGCTGAAAAGGTTAAAAATAATCCACAACAAATAATTAAGGAAATTAAAACCTCAAATTTAAGAGGGCGTGGTGGCGCTGGATTTCCTTTTTGGTTTAAATTAGATGCTGTAATTAAAGAATCCAATCCGCAAAAATATATAGTTTGTAATGCAGATGAAGGTGATCCAGGCGCATATTCGGATATGTATTTAATGGAACATCAAGCCCATAAGATATTGTTTGGAATGTACCTTTCTGGCTTAACTGTTGGCGCAAATACTGGGGTTTTATACATTCGCGGAGAATATCCAGATTCAATTAAAATAGTTGGAGAAGCTATAAATGAATTGAAAGAAAAAAACTTAATTGGTGATTTTAAATTCAAAATAATTCGCGGTCAAGGTTCGTATGTTTGCGGAGAAGAAACTGCACTGTTAAACTCCATTGAAGGTTTACGACCAGAAGTTCGTGTACGTCCGCCTTATCCTGCACAATATGGTTTGTATGGAAAACCAACTGTTTTAAGTAATGTTGAAACTTTTGCCAACATTCATTGGATTTTAGAAAATGGCGGAAGCGCTTATGCTGAATTAGGTACAAAACAATCTACAGGAACCAAATTGGTTTCATTAGATAGTTTTTTTAACAAACCTGGAATGTATGAAATTGAAATGGGAACTTCATTATCAACTATTTTTAACGATTATGGAGGTGGATTTAAATCGGAAATTAAAGGATTTCAAATTGGAGGGCCGTTAGGTGGAATTGTTCCAATGCATAAAATATCAGGTTTAATGTTAGATTTTGAAAGTTTAAATTCGAATGGATTTTTATTAGGACATGCAAGTGTGGTTTCCATTCCTACTGATTTTCCAATGGTGAAATTTTTAGAACATTTGATGGAATTCACATCAGATGAATCTTGTGGAAAATGTTATCCTTGTAGAATTGGCTCTTTTAGAGGGATGGAAATGCTTCAAAAAGCACAAACTGAAAATTATAAAATAGATCGTCAATTATTTAACGACCTTCTAGAAACACTTGAAATTGGTTCTCTTTGTGCTTTAGGTGGTGGTGTTCCACTTCCTATAAAAAATGCATTGCAGTATTTTGAGGATGAGTTAAAGCAATATTTTACTTCAAACTAAAAAATCATGAAAGCATATATCAATAACATAGCATACGATTTTGTTCAAGGTGAAACCATCCTAGAATTTGTTAGAAGAATTGAAAAAAATAAAAATGCCATTCCAACAATGTGCCAAGATGATCGATTGGAAAATTTTGGATCATGTAGAGTTTGCTCGGTTGAAGTAGCGCGTGAAAAAGACGGACCTACAAAAACTATGGCATCTTGCCACACTCCAATTTCAGAAGGCTTATACATTTATCACAATACCGAAAAAATACAACGTCTTAGAAAAAACATTGTTGAATTGGTTTTGACTGATTATCCAGCGGATAAAATATTTCCTTCAGAAAACAAAAAAGCAACACCTTTCCAAGAAACTATTGCACAAATAGGGATTCCAAACA
>NZ_JBFLKT010000216.1:0-2614 GCF_040883305.1 Lutibacter sp. | reverse complement strand
TCTTTACAAGCTCCAAAAGGTGAAGAAGGATTATATCTAGGCTTTAGTCATTTACACTCATTTATATCTTCAATTGTAGGATTTGGGTTGTCTGGATTTTTGCTTTCAAAATATTGTCCTGAACCAAAATTATTTGAAACGCATGAAGCCTGGCAAGCAGCCTCTGCAAATGCACATTATATTTGGTATTATTTTGCCGCAATTGCATTGTTTTCTGCAATCTCATTAATAGTTTATGGTAAGGTAATTGAGAAATTAGACGCTAAAAAGCAATAATTTTTAATCTGAAATAAATAAAAACCTGTCTGAAAAATTGTAAATTTTTTAGACAGGTTTTTTCATTAAACTATTTTTTAACTTTAACTACTCAGCATCGTAAAAACCTTCTAATGCTTTTGTCATAAAAGTATGATCATCCACACCGCTAGTTTCTCTTACAGAATGCATTGCCCACATCGGATTTCCAACGTCAACAGAACGCATCGCTAATTGACCGGCCGAAACATTTCCTAAAGTACCACCACCAAGCATATCTGAGCGATTTACAAATTTTTGATATGGAATAGCAGCTTCTTTACAAATCATTTCAAAAACAGCACACGAATTACTATCTGTAGTATATTTCTGATTTCCTTCAATTTTAATTACGGGTCCAGCATTAATAATTGGTCTATTTACTGGATCGTGTTTGTCTGGATGATTTGGATGTAAAGCGTGCGCCATATCTGCACTTACCATAAATGAATTATAAATTGCACGTTGGCTATCTTCTTCATTTGCACCTTGGATATTCAAAATACGACTTAAAACATCTTTAAGTATTGGAGAACCTGCGCCTTGTTTAGATCTACTTCCTACTTCTTCATTGTCAAAAATAGCAAGTACATTGGTTGATGTTGTTTGGTCTGAATCTAATAAAGCAGATAATCCGGCATGAACCATTGCTAAATCATCTAGTTTTCCAGAACAAATAAATTCGTTATTTAAACCAATTATGCTTCCTTTGGCAACATCATATAGGTTTAAATCAACTTCTAGAATATCTTCAACAGGAACATTTATAACTTCCGAAATTTTAGTAGCTAACAATAAATCTTTATTCAGATCTTCATTAATTAATGCTGCAATCGGCAACATATCTACTTGTTTATTTAATGCAATTCCTTCATTTACCGTTCTGTTAAAGTGAATTGGTAAATTTGGAATAATTAAAATAGGTTGCTCAATAGCTACCAAATGAGTTATTGGATTTAGGCTGTTTTTACCTTTACAACTTACGCGACCTGCAATAGATAACGGGCGATCTAACCACGTATTTAAAATCGGACTTCCGTAGGTTTCGGTATTAAATTTTATGTATTTATCTTCAACTGAAATTTCTGGAGAAGGTTTTATTTTAAATGTTGGAGAATCTGAATGTGCTGCAACAATTTTAAAACCGCTTGATGCAATATCTGAAATGCCAACTTTAAATGCAAATAATGAAGTATCATTTTGGGTTACAAAATACTTTCCTTCTTTTTCAATGGTCCATTTATTTTTAAAATTTAATTCAGTGAAATTATTTTCTAACAATATGTTTTTTACATTTCTAACTACATGATAAGGGCTTGGACTGTTACCTATAAAATCTATTAAATCTTGAGCATGTTTAAGGTTTGAGTTCATAAAAGAATCTTTAAATTAAAACAAAATTTTGAGTAACAAATATAGAATATTATAAAAAAATAGTATCAAATAACGTTAAGTTCTTTTGGGTTTTTAAATCAAATATATTCTTGTTGTTTTTTTATTGAAGAATTAACATTTCATTAACTAAATTCGCACCTTTAAAAACCGCCATTCATGATATTTTTAATTGTTAAATAATTAATTTTGATATAATTAAATCAATCTAATTAACAATTTACAATTATGGATAAAAAAACACCTAAACTATTAACAACTATTACACTTTTTTGTGTGGCTGTAGCTTTAATAAGTTGCAAACAAACAAAGGAAAAAGAGGAAAATATGACAACTAACAATATATTGTTACAAGAGTGGACTGGGCCTTATGGCGGTGTTCCAGCTTTTGATAAAATGAATATCGAAGATATTAAGCCTGCTATTGAAAAAGGCATGGAATTAAACCTTCAAGAAATTGATGAAATTACTTCAAATTCTGAAGCTCCTACATTTGAGAACACTATTGTTCCAATGGAAAAATCTGGTGAAGCTTTAGACCGAGTATTTAGTTATTATGGTATTTGGAGTGCAAATATGTCTTCTCCTGAATTTAGAAAAATTCAAAGTGAAATGGCTCCAATTTTGTCAGATTTCCGATCTAAAATTTCACAAAATGCAGCATTGTTTCAACGTATAAAAACCGTTTATGACAATTCATTAAAAACACCATTAGAAGCGGACCAACAACGTGTTATTCAACTTATTTATGAAGGATTTGCAATGGATGGCGCCGAGTTAGATGAAGCTAAAAAATTGCGTTATGCAGCAATTAATAAAGAACTTTCAACTTTATATACCAATTTTTCAAATAATATCTTAGCAGATGAGGAAAATTATGTGGTGTATTTAACTGAAGATCAATTAGGTGGATTAGCGGATGGAATGA
>NZ_JBFLKT010000215.1:0-10218 GCF_040883305.1 Lutibacter sp. | reverse complement strand
TTCCAGGTATCATTTATAACACTAAATTCACCCGCACCTATAAAAAATAAATATGGAGCGTGTTTTTGATCCATTTTCCAATAATCGGTTCTAGTACCATTATTGTTCTCAATTTGAGATTGTAAAGTTCCATTTGAAAGTGTTACAAATTTGCTTGGAACAGTCATATAAATTTCTTGTGAAGTTTTTTGATTTGGAGCATCTATAGTAGGAAACCAGCAACTGCTTGCTTCAGTTTCACCTTGTGTCCAAATTTGGGTTGGTTTATCTGGATCTTCTTCTAAAGGATCTATAAAATACAATCCTTTTGCTTCTTTAATGTTTTCACTTCCTTTCTGAGTAACTTCTTCTGGTCTAGCTATATAATTTACATAAACCGTATATTCTTCTCCTTTAGTATAGGTTTTATTGAGTTCTATGGTAAGTTCATTATCAGAATAATTATATGCTGCATTTATGTTGTCTACTTTAACTTCATTTATTTTAAATGCTTTAGCATCTAAGGTTACTTTATTTGTTGGGTAAAAATGCGGTGTTAACGTAATCCAGGCTTCACCATTTAACTGGCTTTTTTCAAAATTAAAATCGACTTTTAATTTAGTATGTACCAAATTGTTGATTTTATCTCTTTCCGGGTGGTATATTTTATCTTGAGCATTTAAACTAAGTGTAAAAAGTAAAATAAGTACTACAAATATGTTCTTCATTTTTAAAAACTAAATTTTAGGTGTTCAAAAATACTGTTTTTCTTTTTTTAAGAAGTTAATAGATAGTTAAAAAGCCATACTTTGTGCAAGTATGGCTTTTAAAAATTTATTTTATGGAAGATTTATTTTAGACTACTAAACAAACCTCCTAATTGTTTTAATTGAGCAGAATCTCCATCCATTTTAATTTCTTGAGCTATTTTCATAATATCACTTGGATTCATGTTTTCTCCAATAACTCGTACAACAGCAAATCCTTTTGAGGCATCTGAACCAAAAATAACAATCTCATCAATAGCTTCTTCTTCACCCAAATAATTAACACTAACACTTCCTTTTCCCATATTCATGCGCATTAATTGCTTGTATTTAGGGTTTTTAAGAATTGCATTCACTTTTAATTTTTCTGAAGTATATAAAGCTTCATTAGTTTCAGTTAATTGCAATGCTAAAAAATTTACTTTTTTAATTGTTTCCAGCGTATTTTTAACATCTTCTGAAACATTTTCATCTTTTAGTTGCAGTATGTTTGCAGGCAAATCAACTGAAATAAAGGCATTATTTTCTTTACTATCTACATAATATTTCTGTAAAGACGGACTATTATCACAAGAAACAAATGTAAGTGTCGCAATAAAAGCTATTCCTAAAAATTTTATAATTGATTTCATATCACTACTTTTTTATTGTTTTTTTAAATGCTTGCTACTTCCTGGCACATGCGATTCAGTCAGTTCAGATATTTTATTTAAGTCAATTTCTCCTGTTAATGAAAGTATTACAGATTCTGCCTTTACAGGACTGTCAGAATTTTTTGTATACTTACCTGCACCACTTACAAACATTAGCAATTCACTAACATGGTCTTCATCTTTTCCTTGACGAACATAAATTTTAACATTAGTATCTTCATCCTTTACTCTCATTAGTTCAATTAATTTAGAAGATTTTAAATATTTAGAAACTATTGCATTCATATCTTGTGCAATTGCTGGATTTTCAGTTGTAAAAACTCTAAAAGAAGATAAACCTTTTACCATATCAAAATATTCTTGTCCTTCTTCTCCTCCACCTTTAAATTTTGCAAGCATTCTAAACGCTTCTTTATTTACAATTACAGATGAAACTTCATCCATTTCTTCAAATTTGTCAAATATCGAATTTTGAGCATACGTGCCAAAAGATATTAAGGTTACTGCTAATAATACTATTAATTTTTTCATTTTTTTACTTTTTAGGTTGTTTAAAAATTTTGTTTTTTGTGTCTTCAAAATGCTGCAGTTTTAAAATTGCATCATTTCCTTTGTTTAAATTTGCTGCCAACATACCAAAAGCCATTTGGGTTTCTGTATATATTCTTTCAGCCTTTTTTTGTTGGTTATTTTGATAACCGGTGTAAACACTTACTAATAAAACTACTGAAGCTGCTACGGATAACCATTTCCAATTCATCTTTTGACTTTTTAATCGGATGGTTTTTGTAAACCGCTCATTTTTATTAGTTGAAAAATATCCGAACATCGCTTGATATTCTTGTAAATGTGGCGCTACATTATCACCAGAGAAATAAGTTTTTAACTCTTTTTCTTCTGCAATGGTAGTTTCTGCATCCAGATACTTTTCCAACAACTTTTCTATGTTAGCTAATCCCATAATTATGTTGTTTTGTTAATTGTTCTCTAATTGTTTTTCTTGCTCTTGATAATGTTACTCTAACAGCTGTTGGTTGTAAATCCAACATTTTTGCTATTTCATCAAATTCATATTCTTCAATATCTCGAAGCTGTATTACTAATTTTTGTTGCTCTGGTAAGTTTTCAATTAATTTATGAACCAAACTTACACTGTCATTAAGTTCCACGCGTCTTTGAAGTGGCGTATCTTTTTCTTGATAATTGCTATGAATTAACTTTAAATTACTTGCTTGCTTCGATTTTAATCGGTCAAAACAATAATTTTTTGTCATTGTCATTGCAAATGCCTCAACACTTTTATAGTCTTTTAATTTAGACCTGTTTCTCCATAACTTAAAATAAAGCTCTTGAGTAGCATCTTCAGCCTCTTCAGTAGAAACAAGTAGTCTTTTTGCTACTCGAAACACTTTATCTTTAAAGGGCATTACAGTTTTTAAAAACTCTGACTGCTTCATTTTTAAGTTTGATTTACTATTTTTTTTGGTGTTGTTACAATTATGACGAACATACTTCGTTATTGTTACACTTTGGTTTAATTTTTGTAATTAAATTTTTATCTTGCGACAAAATACACATATTATTTTATACACATGAAAAAAATAAATCCCTTTTTAGTATTCTTTTTAGCCCTAGGCTTTACCATAATTAGTTGTAATAAAGATGATGACCAACCAAGACGCATTCTTGATAATACAAAAATTGAGAATCCAATCAATCATTTTGTATGGCAAGCTATGAATTCTTGGTACAATTGGCAACCAAACGTTTCTAATTTAGCTGATTCTAAAGATGATAATCTACAAAATTATTACGATTATTTAAATAGTTATTCAACTCCCGAAAGTTTATTTGAAACCTTATTATACGACAAAGGTAATACGGATAGATTCTCTTGGTTTATTGAAGATTATAATAAACAAGGCGCATCCTTTAGAGGTGTTAATGATGCTTATGGATTTGAGTTTGGTGTTGCAAGATTATGTGAAGGCTGTTCTGAAATTATTGGGTATGTAACGTATGTTGTTCCAAATTCTCCTGCTGCAGACGCAGGAATACAACGTGGTGATTTATTTTATAAATTTGATGGAATTGAATTAAATATTGATAATTATGGAGTTGTAAATAATTTTTATGATGATGAAATTACATCTATTACAATGGAGTTTAACACCTTAAACAATGGAACTATTGTACCTAGTAATGTAGAAAAAACACTAACTATTAGAGAGGTTGTAGAAAATCCGGTTCTCTATTCTGACATCATAACAAATAATGCTGGAACAAAAATCGGTTACTTGGTTTACAATGGTTTTAAATATACGTTTCACGAAGAATTAAATAACGTTTTTGCTGATTTTAAAGCTGCAGGAATTACAGAATTAGTATTAGACTTACGTTATAATGGTGGTGGTTCTGTATTAACATCAGCTTATTTAGCAAGTATGATTTATGGTGGTGCTTCTGAAAATGAAACCTTTGCCAAATTAATTTACAATTCAAAACATAGTGATGAGGGCGGCTATTATCCTTTCTTTAATACAGCATATATTTATGATAAAGAAGGTGAATATTCTGGTAGCGATGCAACTATTAACAGATTAAATTCTATTACAAAATTATATGTAATTACTTCTCGAAGTACAGCCTCTGCTAGTGAAATGATAATTAACGGATTAACACCTTATCTATCAGTTATAAAAATAGGAACAACTACCTATGGCAAAAATGTTGGTTCTATTACTTTATATGACTCAGCAGATTTTAAAAAGGATGGTGCAAATACTACACATACAAATGCTTTACAACCTATAGTATTTCAAATTTATAATAAATTTGATGAAAGTGATTACACATTAGGATTTATACCAGATTATGAAGTTTTTGAATTTGCGTCGCAAATTAAACCTTTTGGAGATTTAGAAGAGCCTTTATTAAAGACAGCATTAGATCATATTTCAGGAGCAATTTCTAAACCTAGTTTGGCAAAGAAAAGTACTTTAAAAACTGGTCCATCTGTATTTAATTCTCTTGACAAAAAGAAATACGCCAAAGAAATGTATATTATTCCTGAATAAAAATAACTGGATTTTTTATTTAAGACTAAAAAACCTAACAGATTTTAAAATTTGTTAGGTTTTTTTATGCGGTCTAGGTAAAAAGATTTTAATTGTTATTTTCAAAAAATAAATTTATTTATTATTCCAAAATCTGACTTGTATGTTGTTTTGTTTTTACTTTTAAAATTACATCCTCAATAATTCCTTTTTCATCAATAACAAATGTAGTTCTATGGATTCCGTCGTATTCTCTTCCCATAAATTTCTTAGGTCCCCAAACTCCAAACGCGTTAATTACGGCTTTATCCTCATCAGCTAACAAAGGAAAAGGAAGTTCGTTTTTATTTTTGAAATTTTGTTGACGTTTTGCAGAGTCAGCACTTACTCCTAAAACATCGTATCCTTTCGCTAAAAACGATTGATAATTGTCTCTCAAATTACAAGCTTCCATTGTGCAACCTGGCGTACTTGCCTTTGGATAAAAAAATAATACCAACTTTTTTCCAGTATAATCAGCTAATTTTATGGTGTTCCCTTGTTCATCTAGCGCTTCAAAATTTGGTGCTTTATCACCTACTTTTAATGTTGTCATATATAAATTATTTTAAAGTTGTAAGTTAAAAAGTTATTGGCACAATTAAAACTTTTTCAAAAAATAAATCTTTAAATTTTAAGTAATTTTGTATTTTAGTTTTTTCAACAAAAATATAATGACAAAAAAAGAAAAAGTACAATTCGTAATTGATACATTAGAACAATTATATCCAGAAGTTCCAATTCCATTAGACCATAAAGATCCATATACTTTATTAATTGCTGTGTTAATGTCCGCACAAAGTACTGATGTTGGTGTTAATAAAATTACACCTAAATTATTTGCAAAAGCAGACAACCCTTATGATATGATAAAACTCTCTATTGAAGAAATTAGAGAAATAATAAAACCCGTTGGTTTGTCTCCTATGAAATCTAAAGGAATTTATGGATTGTCTAAGATCTTAATTGATAAACACAACGGTGAGGTTCCAAAAAATTATAAGGATTTAGAAGCATTACCTGCGGTTGGGCATAAAACAGCAAGTGTTGTTATGAGTCAAGCTTTTGGAATTCCTGCGTTTCCAGTTGACACACATATTCATAGATTACTTTATAGATGGGGTTTAACCAATGGCAAAAATGTAGTTCAGACCGAAAAAGATGCGAAAAGATTATTTCCGAAAGAATTATGGAATAAACTGCACTTACAAATTATTTTTTATGGAAGAGAATATTCTCCAGCTAGAGGCTGGAATCTTGAAAAAGATATAATTACTAAAACTATCGGAAGAAAATCTGTTTTAAATAAAATTAAAAATGGCTAAAAAAGGAAGTGCAAAAAATACTAAAAATAAAGCTTTACATTCAAAATTAATGAATCAGAAAAAGAATAAACTAAAAGCTTCTAAAATTTCAACTAAACTACGATTAAAAGCTATTGTTAAAAGATCTCAGGAAACTAATTGATGTTTTTTGTTAAAAAAGGGTTTTTCTAAAGCCTATTTTTATATTGTTTTATTCCTAAAGCTAAAGGTGGAGGCAAACAAAAAGGAAGCAATATACATTCAATAGATATGGGTTTTAATCCATTTTAGAAAGGCCTAAATCCATAGTAGACTTAGGTCAAAATTATTCTAATGAATATCATTTATAAATTTTCAAACATATTTTTTAATTAATTCAATAAATACACTATCTTCATATTTAATAAATAGAAAATAGCTATTATTTAACTTTTAAAACTAAAAACAATGGCAAAAAGTCAGGATGCAAAAAAGAATGTAAAAAAAGAGGCTCTTAAAACTTCTAAAGAAAAAAAGGCCGCAAAAAGAGATAAGAAACCTAAATACGATTAAATAAATCAGTACTAAACAAAAGCCCATTTTTGGTTAGAAAATGGGCTTAAAGAACATTAATTCAAATGTAATTCAATATACTTGTTTTTGTTGGTTTTAACTACCCTCATTTGTTTAGAGTAATTAAGTAAATATTGAATTATTTCAGGTCTTGGTTGCTCCACCATTGGAGTCTTTTTAGAGTAAAGTTTCATCATATTTAACTGGTTTATATTAAAGTAACGATGAAATTTTACTTTTAGTATTAATTAACCAAAATTATATTATGTTTTTCTATTAACTTTCTTAAATTAATAAGTGCATAACGCATTCTTCCTAATGCAGTATTTATACTTACATCTGTATTTTCTGCAATTTCTTTAAAACTCATATCTTTATACATACGCATAATTAACACTTCTTTCTGATCTTCAGGTAATTCAACAATTAACTCTCGAATATCATTTAAAATCTGATCTTTAATTAACTGTTTTTCAACATTTAAAACTTCATCACTAATTACAGTAAAAATATCAAATTCATCCGTATTTCTAAACGTTGGAATTCTTTTATTTCTTCTAAAGTGATCAATTACCAAATTATGAGCTATCCGCATAACCCAAGGTAAAAATTTACCTTCTTCATTATATTTACCTCTTTTTAAAGTATTTATAACTTTAATAAAAGTGTCTTGAAAAATATCTTCGGCAATCTCTCTATCCAAAACTTTAGACAATACAAAACTAAAAATTCGTTGTTTATGGCGAATAATTAGAATTTCTAAAGATTTTTCATTTCCGTTTATGTAGTCGCTTACTAAAACGCCATCGGCTATAACTTTACTTTGCATAATTTAAATACATTAATGGGGGTTAAACTTGTATTTTATAATTTTTATAAAAAGTAATTGTGTTATATAAGCGTTCTTTTTTAGAATTAATACTCAAATATGCAGCATATTTTTAACATTTACAAATAAAACGTAAAGAACTATGCATATTTTTTTTATATTATGTTCTCTTAAGCTCTTAAAATTCTCATTAATTGTAATTATCTTTGCCTTTATTCATTTTTTTGAAGTATGACCAAAAACCTTGCCGCATTAAACCCGAAAGAAAACATTCTAATTAAAGGAGCCAGACTTCATAATTTAAAAAATATTGATGTCGCAATCCCAAGAAACAAATTGGTTGTAATTACAGGACTTTCTGGCTCTGGAAAATCTAGCTTGGCTTTTGATACGTTATTTGCTGAAGGTCAGCGTAGGTATGTAGAGAGTTTATCGTCATACGCTCGTCAGTTTTTAGGAAGATTAAACAAACCAAAAGTAGATTATATAAAAGGTATTGCTCCAGCTATAGCCATTGAACAAAAGGTGAATTCTACAAATCCTCGGTCAACGGTTGGAACTTCAACAGAAATTTACGATTATTTAAAATTATTATTTGCTAGAATTGGTAAAACCTACTCTCCTATTTCTGGAAATGAAGTAAAAAAACATACGGTTAGCGATGTTATTAATCACATTAAAACAATAGCATTAAATACAAAATTACTACTTATCTCACCTGTTCATATTCCAAATGAAAGAAGCGTACTTCAAACATTAAAAATATTAGCGCAACAAGGCTATGCAAGAATAAAATATAAAGATGAAATTATTAGAATTGAAGAAATAACAGCAGAAATTGAACACGATTTTCACCTAGTTATAGATAGAATTGTTGTTAAAGATGATGAAGATTTTTTTAATCGTTTAGGTGATGCTATTCAAACTGCCTTTTTTGAAGGAAAAGGTGAATGCATTATTCAAAATTTGAACACAAAAACTGAAACTTTATTTAATAATAAGTTTGAATTAGATAGTATTCAATTTTTAGAACCAAACACACATTTATTCAGTTTTAACAACCCTTATGGTGCCTGTCCAACCTGTGAAGGTTACGGAAATGTTATAGGTATTGACGAAGATTTAGTAATTCCAAATACCGGACTTTCAATTTATGAAGATGCTATTTTACCTTGGAAAACAGATTCTTTTAACCATTATAAAAACGATTTAATATCCCATGCTTATAAATTTGATATTCCTATTCATAAACCTTGGTTTGAACTGACAGAAATTCAAAAAGCATTAATTTGGGATGGAAATAATTCCTTTAACGGGTTGTCACATTTCTTCAAACATTTAGAAGAAAAGAGTTATAAAATTCAATATAGAGTAATGCTTTCTCGCTACAGGGGAAAAACAAAATGTACAACGTGCAAAGGAAAGAGATTAAGAGAAGAAACCAACTATGTAAAAATTAACACTAAAAATATTAACGAATTGGTTGATGTGCCATTAAATGAATTGGCAGACTTCTTTAAAAACTTAAAACTTGATATTTATGAAGTAAAAATTGCAAAACGTTTATTGGTTGAAATCAATAACAGATTGCAATTTTTAAATAATGTTGGTTTAAATTATTTAACCTTAAATAGAACTTCAAACACCTTGTCAGGTGGTGAAAGTCAACGTATTAATTTAGCAACATCTTTAGGGAGTAGTTTGGTAGGTTCTATGTATATTTTAGATGAACCAAGTATTGGTTTGCATCCAAAAGACACAGAACGTTTAATTAATGTGTTAAAAGATTTACGTAATTTAGGGAATACTGTTATTGTAGTTGAACATGACGAAGATATTATGAAAGCTGCCGATTTAATTATTGATATTGGTCCTGAAGCTGGTACTTTTGGTGGAGAAATTGTTGCAGAAGGAACATTTTCTGAAATTCTAAAATCAGACTCTTTAACAGCGCACTATTTAAATAATACACAACAAATTGAAATTCCAAAAGTAAGAAGAACTTCAAAAAATTCAGTTACAGTTATTGGAGCCCGAGAAAATAATTTAAAAAATATTGATGTTATATTTCCTTTAAATTGCTTAACAGTAATTACTGGAGTTTCCGGAAGTGGAAAAAGCACCTTAGTCAGTAAAATATTGTTTCCTGCTATTCAAAAGAAAATTGGTGGTTATGGAGAAAAGGTAGGTCAGTTTGCCGAAATTAAAGGCGATTTTAATGCAATTGAACATATAGAATTTATCAATCAAAATCCAATAGGGCGGTCAAGCAGGTCAAATCCTGTAACTTATATTAAAGCTTATGATGATATTAGAGCATTATTTGCTTCAGAAAAATTGTCAAAGATAAGAAATTACCAACCAAAACATTTTTCATTTAATGTTGAAGGTGGACGCTGTGAAATTTGCAAAGGTGAAGGCGAAGTTACCATAGAAATGCAATTTATGGCAGATGTACATTTAGAATGTGAAACCTGTAAAGGAATGCGTTTTAAAAAAGAAGTTTTAGAAGTGAAATTCTATAAAAAATCTATAAATGATATTTTAAATAGTACAATTGATGATGCTATTTCATTTTTTAAAGAACACAATGAAACTAAAATTGTAAAAAAACTGCAACCTTTACAAGATGTTGGTTTAGGCTATGTAACATTAGGACAATCTTCATCAACACTTTCTGGCGGTGAAGCGCAACGGATTAAATTAGCTTCATTTTTGGTAAAAGGAACCCGACAAAGTAAATCGTTATTTATTTTTGATGAACCTACAACTGGATTACATTTTCACGATATTAAAAAACTATTAAAGTCGTTTAACGCTTTAATAAAAAATGGGCATTCAATAATTGTAATAGAACACAATATTGATTTAATAAAATGTGCCGATTATATTATAGATTTAGGGAAAGAAGGTGGTAAAAATGGGGGATCCCTCCTATTTCAAGGAACACCAGAAGATCTTATAAATTGTAAAGATTCTTTAACAGCGCCTTATTTAGCAGAAAAGTTGAGCAGGTAAGTTTTAGTAACAGGTAGTAGG
>NZ_JBFLKT010000214.1:0-21647 GCF_040883305.1 Lutibacter sp. | reverse complement strand
TTCTGGATGGCATCTTTAGAAAAAGCAACCAAACAAATTTACACAGCAATTAAACAAAAAAAACGAAAAGCATATATAACAAAACGGTGGAGGTTAATTGCATTTGTTTTAAAAAATGTACCTACAAAATTACTATATAAATTTTCTTAACAACAGAAATTAAAAAAAATAGAATTTAAATAAATGAAGAATAAATTAAAAGCAGTACAAGAATTTCATGAAGCTTTTGGGTTGGGAATTCAGCAAGAACCAGTTGCACAATTATCGGATAACAAATTAAAATTGAGGTTCGATTTAATGGCAGAAGAAAATGAAGAATATTTAGAAGCTGCAAAAGAAAACAACCTTGTTGAAGTTGCAGATGCTTTAGGCGATATGTTGTACATTTTATGTGGCACAATTTTAGAACACGGAATGCAGCATAAAATTGAAGACGTTTTTAACGAAATTCAACTTAGTAATATGAGTAAATTAGGAGCAAATGGATTGCCAATTTATCGTGAAGATGGCAAAGTTATGAAAGGCCCAAATTACTTTAAACCTAATATAATTAAAATTTTAAAGAGGTAAGTATTAACAAATATTTAAGCTAAAAATTAATTTTATTTGCGTTATTTAGAAAGTTATTTAAAATATAAAAACCAATAAATTCAATCAATCTAAATATTATGAAAATTACACTCAAAAAATTAATGTTATACACTTCAATTGTAGCATTTACTACCCTTATTTCATGCAAAGAAGAAAAACAAACTGAAGCAGCAAAAATACCTGGAATAATAGTCGAAAATATGGATACTTCTGTGAAGCCAAACGACGATTTTTTTAGGTATGTTAACGGTAGTTGGTTAGATAAAACTGAGATTCCAGCAGACAGAACTTCATGGGGAAGTTTTAACGAATTAGTAAAAAAAACAGATGCAGATGTGCTTACAATTTTAAATGATGCAATTGCTGAAGATAAATTCCCAAAATTAAAAGATGCACAAGGGAATTTAACCTTAGAATCTGATCAAAAAAAAGCAGTAAACTATTATGAATCTATTATGGATACTTTGGCTAGAGACCAACAAGGTATAACTCCAGTAATGCCTTTCTTAAATAAAATTGATGCCATTGAAAGTTTAGGCGATTTACAAAATTTATTGACTGAAATGGCACCGTATGGATATGGTGGTTTTTTTGGTTTTTCTGTGTTTAACGATTTGAAAGATAGTAAAATGAACGCTGGATATATTGCCCCAGCAGGTCTTGGATTATCACGTGATTATTATGTAGATCAAGACGAAGACACTAAAGAAAAGCGTGAAAAATATATTGCTCACATTGCTAGAATGTTGCAATATTTTGGTGATACAGAAGAAGTAGCAAAAGCAAATGCTCAAAAGGTATTTGATTACGAATATAATTTAGCTGAACCAAGATTTACTAAAGAAGAATCTAGAGATACCAGAAAATTATACAATCCTAAAACAATGGAGGAATTTAATGCATTAGTACCTTCAATTAATTGGGAAACGTATTTTAAAGGTTTAGGAATTGAAACTTTAGAAAAAGTTATTGTTATGCAGCCAAATTATATGGAGGCTGTTGATAAAATACTTACTACAAGTACTATGGATGATATAAAATTATATTTACGCTGGACGGCAATTGATAGAGCTGCTGGTTTATTAAATAAGGAGTTAGAAGTGGCTAACTGGGAATTTTATAGTAAAGAATTAAGGGGGGCAAAACAACAAAGACCTAGAGACGAAAGAGCATTAGCTAATTTAAATAATTCTATTGGTGAAGCATTGGGAAAGTTATATGTTGATGCAAAATTTCCGCCAGAAGCAAAAGCAAAAGCTGAGGAAATGATTAAAAATGTAATGTTAGGTTTCGAAAAAAGAATTAATGCTCTGGAGTGGATGAGTGCAGAAACTAAGTTAAAAGCAATTGAAAAACTGGATAAAATGACAGTTAAAATTGCGTATCCTGATGCATGGAAAGATTATGCTGAACTAAAAGTAAAATCTATTGAAGACGGTGGTTCTTATTTTCAAAATTCTATAAATATTGCAAAATGGAACTTTGAAGAAACTATGGCAAAATTAGGAAAAGAAGTTGATAGAACAGAATGGGCAATGGCTCCACAAGTTGTAAATGCATATTTTAATCCCGTAAATAATGAAATTGTTTTTCCAGCAGCTATCTTACAACCACCTTTCTATAATTATCAAGCGGATGAGGCGGTTAATTATGGTGGAATAGGGGCAGTTATTGGTCACGAGATTTCGCATTGTTTTGATGATTCTGGATCGAGATTTGATGCTGATGGAAATTTAAATAATTGGTGGACTGATCAAGATTTAGAGCAATTTACAGCGTTGGGTAAACAATTAATAAATCAATACAGTGCAGTTGTTGCTATTGATGATGTAAATTTAAATGGAGAATTTACTTTGGGCGAAAATATTGGAGATTTAGGAGGAATTAATGCAGCTTACGAAGGTTTGCAAATTTTTTACGAAAAAAATGGTAGACCTGAAGCTATAGATGGATTTACAGCAGAGCAACGTTTTTATATGTCTTGGGGAACTATTTGGAGAACTAAAACAAGAGATGAAGCATTAAAAAATCAAATTAAAACAGATTCTCACGCACCTGGAATGTATAGAGCTTTTATGCCGCTTCAAAATGTAGATGCTTTTTATGAAGCATTTAACATAATTGAAGGTGATAATATGTATTTAAAACCAGAGGAAAGAGTAAAAATTTGGTAGGAATTAGAATTCTTACATTAAAAAACCACTAAAATTAAAACTTTAGTGGTTTTTTGTGCAATCTCCTCTAATATACAATAATGTTATCTTTTCCGTAATGTAAAAGTATAATGCTTTTTGTAATTAGATCAGGGGGTATTTCACCTTTTAATTAGGGGAAATATCCCCTTTTTTATATTTTGTAAGTGTTTTTACTAGTAATTAAAGAAAGTCCTTATACTAAATCCGCACTATAAAATCCACCTCGATTTTCTTTTCTATTTTTCGAAAATTGTGTAATTAAATATGCCGTTGTAATTAGGTTTCTAAGTTCGCATAAGTCTGTTGAAAGTTCAGAATGATCGTATAAGCGTTTATTGTCTTCATACAATACTTTTAACCTTCTTTCAGCACGTAATAAACGTTCGTTAGAGCGCACAATTCCAACATAATTGCTCATAATAGTTTTTACTTCGTTTCTATCATGTGTAATTAAAATTTTCTCCATATTTTTTACCACACCGCTATCGTTCCATACAGGAACGTTTATGGGTGCTGCAATTTTATGAAACCTTTTTTTAAGATTTTCAACGGCATTATGAGAAAACACAAGGCCTTCTAACAGAGAATTTGAAGCCAGTCTGTTTGCACCGTGCAAACCAGTTCTCGTAACTTCTCCTGAAGCATATAAATTTTTAAGTGAAGTTTTTGCTTTTTTGTTTACGTTTACACCACCACAAATATAATGTTGAGCAGGTGAAACGGGGATATAATCTTTTCTAACATCAATACCTAAGCTCAAACATTTTTCTGTAATATTTGGGAAATGCTTTTTAAAGGCTTTAAAATCTAAATGTGTACAATCTAAATAGACATTTGGTGTACCACTTTTTTTAAGTTCATTATCAATGGCTCTTGCAACAATATCGCGCGAAGCTAATTCTTCACGATCATCGTATTTCTTCATAAAGCGTTCACCGTAATAATCTCTTAAAATTGCACCTTCACCACGTACAGCTTCGGAGATTAAAAATGCAGGATATTCTCCGGGATTATACAATGCGGTTGGATGAAATTGAATAAATTCAACATCAGAAATTTCTGCTTTTGCCCTATATGCCATCGCTATACCATCACCAGTTGCAACAACAGGATTTGTAGTTGTATTATAAACCTGACCATTTCCACCAGTAGCCAGCATAGTTACTTTTGCTGAAAAAGTTTTAACTATATTTTTTTTCTCATCTAAGACATACGCACCAAAACAGGTTACTTTTTCCTTTCTTTTAATCTGTTTTTTCTTAACCTGATGTTCGGTAATTAAATCAATTGCATAATGATAGGTTAAAAAAGTAATATTTTCTGTTTTTTCAACTTGTTCAATTAGCGCACGTTCAATTTCAGCTCCGGTAATATCTTTATGATGTAAAATTCTATCTTGAGAATGACCACCTTCTCTTCCTAATGAATATTCTCCATTTGAAGTTTTATCAAATTGTGTTCCCCAATCAATTAATTCTTGCAATCGGTCAGGAGCACTTTTAATAACCATTTTTACAACTTTTTCATCGCAAATCCCATCTCCTGCAATTAAAGTGTCTTGCGTATGTTGTTCAAATGAATCTACCGTTTTATCCCAAACCGTTGAAATACCACCTTGAGCATATTTTGTATTACACTCATTTTTTTCATTTTTTGTAATTATAGTAATTGTGGCATCTTTAAAAGCAATTGCCGTTTTAAGGGCAAAAGATAAGCCCGCAATACCTGAACCAATTACTAAAAAATCGGTTTTATGTATTTTTTTTTCGGCGTTCATTAAAGAATTATTTAGAAAGTTCTAACATGCGTTCAATTGAGACCAATGCTTTTTTACTTAATTCTGGATCAACTTCAACAAAAGGTAATTCGTGTTTTAAGCATAAATACAATTTTTTCATAGTATTCATTTTCATATAAAAACACTCGCTACAATTACAGCTGTCGTCTTCAACAGGTGCAGGAATTAATATTTTATTTGGCGATTCTTGTCGCATTTTATGTAAAATACCAACTTCAGTAGCAACAATAAATGTTTTAGCTTTGCTATTTTTTACATAATTTAACAAGCCAGATGTTGAACCAACATATTTGGCAACTTTTAATAAATGAGCCTCAGATTCTGGATGCGCAATAATCTCTGCACCAGGATTTTCAGCATATAATTTTAAAATTTTGTCAATTGAAAAAGCTTCGTGTACCATACAAGCGCCATCCCAAAGTAGCATATCTCTACCGGTTTTTTTAATTAACCATGCACCCAAATTTCTATCTGGAGCAAAAATAATTGGACGGTCTTTTGGAATAGAGTTTATAATTTTTTCTGCATTAGAGGACGTGCAAACAATATCGGTTAATGCTTTTATCTCTGCGGAAGTATTCACATAAGAAACCACAATATGGTCTGGATGTTCTTTCTTAAAAGCTGCAAAATCAGCAGGTGGACAAGAGTCTGCCAAAGAGCAACCCGCTTTTAAATCTGGTAATAAAACTTTTTTAGTAGGATTTAAAATTTTTGCAGTTTCTGCCATAAAATGTACTCCTGCAAAAACAATAATATCTGCTTCAGTTTTCGCGGCTTCTTGCGCCAAAGCCAAACTATCACCAACAAAATCTGCAATATCTTGTATGGCATCTTCTTGATAATAATGTGCTAAAATTATGGCATTCTTCTTTTTTCGAAGTTTCTTTATTTCCTTAATAAAGTCTACACTTCTTGGAATATCAATATCTAAAAATCCTTTTTCTTGTATATTTTGTTTTGCTTTTTCTAATGTAGTCATACGTTTATTTTACTTGGTTAAAACCAATAAATATGCCAAACAATCGGATGTGAAAATCCGATTGTTATAGCATTGCAATTTATAAAAAGTTATGATTTTAGGCAAGTATTAACAAATTTGATTATTAAACCTTAAATCTCCAACCAAATTTATCTTCTGCTAAGTTTCTTTGTATGTCTGTTAAACTCTTTTTTATAAAAGCTGCATAACTGTTTTCCACCTTTGGTAATTCAAATTTTTCATCTTTATGTGCAAAGCCTAAAATAGGACTAATTACCGCTGCGGTTCCAGCTCCAAACATTTCTAAAAGCTCACCTTTTTTAGCCGCTTCAACTATTTCTGTAACTTTAACAGGTCTTACTTCAACTTTTATTCCTTTGTCTTCAGCAAACTGAATAATACTTTTACGTGTTACACCATCTAAAATCCGATCACTTGTTGGTGCGGTTATTAAAGTGTCATTAACTCTAAAAAACACATTCATTGTACCAGCTTCTTCTAAATATTCGTGTGTGGAAGCGTCAGTCCATAAAACTTGCTGATATCCTTGTTGTGCAGCTAATTTTGCAGGATAAAATGAAGCGGCATAATTTCCCGCAGCTTTGGCATAACCTACACCACCATTGGCAGCTCTACTATATTTATCAGCAAAAACAACTCTTACTTCACCTGCATAATATGCTTGTACAGGAGAACAAATAATCATAAACTTATAATTTGTTGAAGATGATGCCGATACACAATTTTCTGTGGCAATTACAAATGGACGAATGTAAAGTGCATTTCCTTCACCTTTTTGAACCCATTCTTTATCTAATTTTAACAATTCCGTTAAGCCTTCAAAAAAATATTCCTTTGGAAAAGCTGGCATATCTAATCTTTCGGCAGATTTGTTAATACGCTCTTGATTTTGATCTGGTCTAAATAACCAAACGTCATTATTTTCATCTTTGTAAGCTTTCATTCCTTCAAAAACAGCTTGTCCGTAATGAAAAACTTTTGCAGAAGGATCAAAAGACAATGCTTGATAAGGTCTAATTTTTGGCGTTTGCCACGCACCATTTTCATAATCACATTCAAACATATGGTCAGTAAATACTTGACCAAATTTTAAATTATTAAAATCAACATCAGAGATTTTAGATTTTTTTATTTTTTCTATATGTAAAGCCATAGTTCGTTTAATTTTAATTTAAACAAAATTACTTATTTTTTTTCATTAAAAAGTTTTAAACCCCTTTTAGGTTAGTTTTTTATTTTTAATATATTTGCCTAAAATGTTGAATTTAAATAATTTGAAATGGTAAAAAATGTAGTATTAGTAGTAATGAGCTTGTTTTTTTTAGCTTCATGTAAAAATGACAAGGCTAAAAAGGCTGAAAAAATTGTTGAAACAGCGGAGATTGCATACCATTCTTTTGGTGATGAAATAACAGATGCAGAAGTGTTAACTAAAGAACAAATGGCCGAAAAATATAAAGATTTAAAAGTAGGTGATACAATTAATGTAAAGTTTGCTTCAAAAATAAATGAAGTTTGCAAAAGTAAAGGCTGTTGGATGAATTTAGATTTAGGGAACGAAGCTGAGTCTTTTGTAAAGTTTAAAGATTATGGTTTTTTTATGCCTTTGAATGCTGATGGAAGAGAGGTAATAGTAAACGGGAAAGCTTTTGTAACAACGACTTCTGTTGATGAATTACGCCATTTTGCTGAAGATGCTGGAAAATCTGAAGAAGAAATAGCTGAAATAACGGACCCTAAATATACATTGTCTTTTGAAGCAGATGGTGTTTTAATGAAGAAATAATGAGAAAATTATCCATATTAATTTTAGGAAGTATTTTCTTTTTATCGTGTGATACTGCTAAAAATGAAACACCTAAAAATAATGAAGAAGAGTTGGTAATGTATGAGTTTTCTGAAATGGCATTGCTAATGGAAGAAATGTATAAAACCAATGAAGAACTGAAAAAAAAGATTTTAAACAAGGAAGCAATAGGTGATTTTTCTGATAAATTTTTAAATATCCATTCCGCAGTTTTAACCAATCCAAAAGATAGAGATGCCAGTTTTGAAATATTTTCAAAAGCTTTTGTTGAAAATCAACAAGCTATTTTTTCAGCTTCACCAGAAGAGGTTAGAGATCAGTTTAATCTAATGGTAAATTCCTGTATTGCCTGTCATAAAACTACCTGTTCAGGTCCAATTCCAAGAATTAAAAAGTTACTTATTAAATAGCCTTTGAAACGAGAAATAATTATAACTTCCGATGGTTCTTCAACCATCCATTTACCAGAATGGGATGAACAATATCATTCTAAACACGGTGCAATTCAAGAGGCAAAGCATGTTTTTATTAAAAGTGGGTTGTCGTTGTTTTCAAATAAAAAAATTTCTATTTTAGAAATAGGATTTGGAACTGGATTAAACAGTTTTATTACTTTTTTAGAAGCTCCAAGATTCAATTTAGAGATCGAGTATGTGGGTATAGAAGCATATCCTGTGGCTACTGAAGAAATTGAAAAATTAAATTATGTTATAGAATTAAATGCCAATAATTTTGAAAATATTTTTACGCAGATGCATCAGCAGCAATGGGAACTTAAAAATGAAATAACTACCAATTTTACGCTCACAAAAAGAAAGCAATTCTTTAATGAAATAAATGATAAGAATATCTTTGATTTAATTTATTTTGATGCTTTTGGAGCAAGAGTTCAGCCAGAATTATGGACTGAAGATATTTTTAAAATAATGTTTAATGCTTTAAAAAGTGGTGGAGTTTTAGTAACTTACAGCGCAAAAGGAAGTGTTAGAAGAGCCATGCAATCTGTTGGATTTACGGTTGAAAGATTGCCTGGTCCTCCCGGAAAAAGAGAAATGTTACGTGCAACAAAATTATAGTTTATTTTGGATGGTGTTTGGACCTAAACATAGCAATATTAAATTTGTTTCTTTTTGCGCCATTTCCATTTATTTTTAATCGACTGGTACTAAGGTGTCAACTCATAAAAAGTAACTAAAAAATTAAATCAAAAATAATTCAATTTATAAAAATAGTCTGTTTGCGACCAGACACTAAATAAAAATATGGAAGGTCAACGATTTAAAAAACGAAAAAAGCCAAATTATAAACGAGGTATTATTTTAGTATTATTATTACTATTAATTATTTTCTTATGGTTTAATATTGAGGATATTATTACAGGTTTTTTAAACCCGAAATAAAGTTACTTTTTAAAAATTCTATCCTTCCATTGATAGTTTTTAAAGAACGACCCAATAGCTATAAAAACAATAAATATTGGATGAAACAGACTTATTATTACATAATAATTTAGTGCTTTTTTGTGTTTTATGAACTTTGTAGTTTTAAAAATAAGTGTAAAATCAATTAAAATTTTTACAATAAAAACTACCAAAAAATACTTCCAATATGTTTTAATAAATAACGAAGAAATACCTAATACAATTATTAATAAATTTTCAAAAAATACAATTAAACCAACAAACTTTGAAAACCAATTGTTATACGCAGTGGTTTTTGAAGCCCAACGTAATTGCTGGTTAAAAAAAAGGCTCCAATTTTTTTCTGAGGAAGTTTCAACTATGGCATCATTAGCTTTTAAATAACATACCTTGTCTGGATATTTTTTTGCAATTGTTTCTAATAGAAAAATATCATCACCACTTGCAATAGCCGTATTTCCTTCAAAACCATTCAATTCTAAAAAAGTGGCTTTATTATAACATAAATTTGCTCCGTTACACAAAATTGGTTTTTTAACACCAAAACTTCCAATAGTACTTCCTAATAAACTGATGAAATTCAAGTTTTGAAAATGATGTAAAAAAGTAGTTTTATCTTTAAATTTTACAGGGCCTGCAATAAATAAAGCATTTTCATATTTAATAGTTTGATTGAATAAATTCAACCAATTTTTTGGAACTTTACAATCTGCATCTGTAGCGACTATCCAATTAAATTTAGAAATTTTTACAGCAGTAGTTATCGCATCTTTTTTAGGTGAATTTGTTATGTTATTACTGTTAATTAGCGTACAATTAATAATCGGATTTTTTATTCTGAATACTTCAATTATTGAATTATAATTATCTGAAGATGTATCGTTTATTAAAATAATTTCAAACAATGATTTTGGATATGCTATTTCAGAAAAAGAATGCAATAAAAGAGGTAAATTTTCAGCTTCATTTCTAAAAGGAACAATTATAGAAAATGTGTGTTTTGGAGCACTATTTTTGTTTTCAATATTTTTAATCCTATCGAAACCATTAATAAATGAGCAGATAATTGAAAAATAACAAATTGAAATAATGGCTATAACAAAAATCATTAATTAGTTAACGGTTTAAAATTTAACACAAAGATACTTCCAAAAAGTGCTGGTATTGCAAAATTCAACACATACATTAACGTTGTTACGGTAACAATTGAAAGTTCATTTACTGCTACAAAACCGAATAAAAAAATGGCAACAGATCCTTTTATAACCCAATCAAAAATTGTTAAACTTGGAAGGATTGAAGCAATAAAATACATGCTAAATATTAAAGGAAGTGCTGTAAAATAATCGATTTCTATTCCTAAAAGAAATAGTAGAAAATAAAACTGATGTGTGAATATTAAGTAGCGTAGTATTGCTAAAATAACAACAGTAACATACGTTTTTTTGGGTATTTTATTTAGAAACGTTTTAATTTTAGATAGTTTAATCTTTTTTCTAAAGTATATCAGAATCAACAAAAACAACATTAAAATTAAACTATTTTGAGTATTAATTTTTGGAATTTCAGTAGAATAATTCATTAAAAAATAAATAATTCCAAAACAACCAAAAAAGATAGTAACAACTAACTGACTTAAATTTCCTATTAAGTTGAGTCCCATAATATTTTTACGCTTTTCGCTTTCAAAAAACAATGCTTTCGCTCCATATTCTCCAATTCTATTTGGTGTAATTATAGAAGCTGTTAACGATGCAAAACTTTGTTCAAAAGCTTCAAAAAAAGTGATTTTTTTTTCAAGAGAAGCCAATGTTTTCCATTTTACAATTTCTAACAACCAATTTGCATCTGTACATAAAAGCAGAAAAATAAGTAGCCAGCCATTATTTAAAAATAAGATAGAAAATTGATTTTTTAGTTGTTCAGCTGTTAAAAGTTGATTTGAAACCAATTTTTGATATATAAAATAAAATGCCCCAAATACAAGTATCAGTTTTAATAGTAATATTAAGTAGGCTTTATATTTGTGTAAGATTATGTACATTTGGTTTTACAAATAAACAACTAATTGAGCTCAGAAAAAATTATATTAGGAATTGATCCCGGAACAACCATTATGGGTTTTGGATTGATAAAGGTAGTTGATAAAAAGATGGAATTAATGCAGTTAGATGAACTGTTGTTAAAAAAATATGATGACCACTATGTTAAACTAAAATTAATTTTTGAGCGTACAATCCATTTAATTGAAACTTACCATCCAGACGAAATTGCGATTGAAGCACCTTTTTTCGGTAAAAATGTGCAATCCATGTTAAAGTTAGGGAGAGCACAAGGCGTAGCAATGGCAGCAGGTTTATCTCGCGAAGTTCCAATTACAGAATATTCTCCAAAAAAAATAAAAATGGCAATAACTGGTAATGGAAATGCAAGTAAAGAGCAGGTTGCTAAGATGTTACAAAGTTTGTTAAAAATAAAAACCTTACCAAAAAACTTAGACGCGACAGATGGATTAGCTGCCGCAGTTTGTCATTTTTACAATAGTGGAAAAGTTACTTCGGACAAAAATTACACGGGTTGGGCTGCTTTTGTAAAACAGAATGAAAAAAGAGTGATTAAAAAATGATAAGTATTAAATTTTCCAGCTTTTCACTCTTCAACTTTACACTTTTCAACTTGTCAGCCTTTCAACTAAATTACAACATCACATTCGTATGTTTCGTATTTTTTATCGATTACAAGTTTTCTATGTTCTCTAAAAAGTTGGTATTCTTTTGAGTTTTCCATTTTAACACGGTCTTCTTTAGAATTCCAATATTCTACTAAAAAATAACGATTTTTATCGTTTCTATCTTTAAAAATATGAAAATGATCCAATCCAGCTGGTTTGGCTTCTGTTAATTCTTCGAATTTTTGCAATTCAACAAAAGTAATTCCTTCGCCTTCTTTAACTTTAAATGAAACTATATAGGTGTACATAAATGACGGTTTTTTTCAAATTTACATAAGAGATTTCATAAAAAAGGTAACTTAAATCACCTTTTGCAGTTTTTTATTAAGTTGTACTTTTGGAAAATCTAAAAATAAATTTAATTGGCAGGAATATATATTCACATACCGTTTTGTAAACAAGCATGTTTTTATTGCGATTTTCATTTTTCAACTTCATTAAAAAGAAAAGAGGAAATGTTACAAGCAATTTTAACCGAATTGCAGTTACGTAAAAACGAATTAGAAGGCAAACTAATTGAAACTATTTATTTTGGTGGTGGTACACCGTCGCTTTTAACTTCTGAAGAAATTGCAGCTATTTTTACGGTTATTTATAGTAATTACACTGTAATTGAATCTCCAGAAATTACGTTAGAAGCCAATCCGGACGATTTATCTGAAAGTAAAATTATAAAACTGTCAAATTCACCAATTAACAGATTAAGCATTGGAATTCAATCTTTTTTTGAAGACGATTTACAATTTATGAATCGTGCGCATACGGCTGAAGAATCTAAAAAATGTTTATCGGTGGCGATGCGTTATTTTGATAATATTACCATCGATTTAATTTATGGAGTTCCAAATATGAGCAACAAAAAGTGGAAAGAAAATTTAAAAATTGCTTTTGATTTTGGCGTTCCACATATTTCTAGTTATGCGCTTACTGTTGAAAAAAATACTGCTTTACATAATTTTATAATAAAAGGGAAAGTGCCGCCAGTTAATGAACAACAAGCTTTAGAACATTTTAATATTTTGGTTTCTGAAACCGAAAAACAAGGATTTGTGCATTATGAGATTTCTAATTTTGGAAAACCAGCATATTTTTCTAAACACAATACTTCTTATTGGTTAGGAAAAAAATATGTAGGTATAGGTCCTTCAGCGCATTCATTTAACGGGAAACAACGCTCCTGGAATATTGCAAATAATGCAAAATATATAAAGTCAATAAACAGCAATATTCTACCATTAGAGTTTGAAGAACTTTCCATAAATAATAGATTTAATGAATATATTATGACAGGTTTAAGAACCATTTGGGGAATTGATTTAGATAAAATTGAAGAAGATTTCGGAAAAATATATTTAAACGAATTGATTAAAAATTCACAACAATTTATTGAAAAAGGATTGATAAAACTTACTTTAGAAAATAAATTGGTCACCACTAATAAAGGGAAGTTTTTAGCCGATGGAATTGCAAGTGATTTATTTAAAGTTTAAAACAATCCTTATATTTGAATAACTACAAAAAATTATGGAATTATTAACTGGAATATTTTTGGGTGCAATTGCATCGTATTTGGGATTTTCTTTTTTTAATAGAAAAAAAGGAGTACATCAAATAGAAAAACAATCGGTGGTGTTAATTGAAAAAATTAAAAGTGTTTGTAAATTAATATCTGTTGAAGGAGATTTCGCTGAAATTTATCATTTTGAAGATACCAAAAATCATTTTTTGAATTTATTTACAAGCAGAAAAAAAGCCGTTTTATTAATAAATGCAAAAGCACATATTGGTTTCGATTTATCACAAATTAAATTAGATGCCAATAATGAGACCAAAGAAATAGTATTGACACATTTTCCTGAACCAAAAATTTTATCGGTGGAGACAGATGTAAAATATTACGATAAAAGAGATGGTATTTTTAATAAATTTGAGGCTGCAGATTTAACCGAACTGCAAAAAGAAGCAAAATCTTTTATTGTAGCTAAAATACCTGAAACAGGTTTGTTAAGTTCAGCAAAAAAAGAAGCCTTGGACACCATTTTAATGATTGAAAAAATGTTGGAGACTTCAGGCTGGAAGTTAAATTATTCAAGGTTAGTTTTGCCAAATGGCGAACTTAAAGAATTAACCAAATAGCATGAATATAGAGCAGTTTAGAAATTATTGTTTATCCAAAAAACATGTTACCGAAAGTTTTCCTTTTGATGAAGTTACCTTAGTTTTTAAAGTAGCTAATAAAATGTTTGCACTTTCTGGATTGGAACACCATCCTTCAACAGTAAATTTAAAATGTGACCCGGAAAAAGCCATTGAACTACGTGCTCAATATTCCGATGTTATTGAAGGTTTTCATATGAGTAAAAAACATTGGAATACAATAACTATTGAAGGTAATTTATCTAATGAACTAATTGAAGAATTGATAGATCATTCCTATAATTTAGTTGTAAATGGACTTACTAAAAAGTTGCAAAAAGAATTAGGGTTTCTATAAAACTATAGTTAAACTAATCCTCTTTGTTTTATCCTTTCTTTACCCATTGTATTTCCAATATATTTTCCCAATAATGTAAAAATAAATGTTAAAACAATTATAGTAAACATAGAGGACCAATTTGAACTAAAACCTTTTATTGAATTTGAAATTGCATCTGTATTTAATGAATTGAATACATTAAAAGGAAAGCGAAAATATTCTATTAATCCTGTTTTGAAGCTTTCAAAACCTATGATGATATAGGCCAATGAAAAAATATTCCATGCGGCTAACCCAGTAAGGTTTTTTACAAAATTAGAACAAGACTTAAGGTATTTATCACAAGTGTATTTTGTATATTCTGAATTGTGGCTGAAATCTCCAGTGCAAATGCTGGTGTCTATTTCTTTTTTATGTTTATAAATATTAAAAAAGTTATCAATCATAAAATAGCACAATATTGCAGGAATTAATATCATAATAAGCAATGCTATAATTATGCAGATAAATAGAAATACGTATTCAACAGAATTAAATAAAAGTTTGGATTCACTGTCTTCAATAATTTGAATAAATAAAGAATTACTAGAAATAATTAAGTTCTTCAACATAGTTTTATTTTTTAGAATTGGCAACTTAAACTATTCTAAAGAACATTATTAACTTTGATTTAAGCAGGGGAAGAGAAAGTATATAAATATTCTTTAACTCATTTATTGCAGTCTGTTATAACCACAAAAAATTTAAAAACTAACTGAAGAAATACATGAGAGAATCCCATGAAATAAATTGATAATATTTGTTTGGTTCGGTTAGTAGTTGAAGTAAATATAGTTAAAAAAATGTTAAAAAACAAAAATAGTTATTATTAACTTATTGAAAATTAAAGTTTTGGGTATTTGTCTATTATTGTTTCTTTCTATATTCCGAAGGGGTGATGCCTTTTGTAGATTTAAATTTTCTATTAAAATTAGCCAAATTATTAAAACCAGATTTGTAAGATATTTCGGTAATACTTAAGTCGTTATTTTTAGCCAATAATTTACATGCATTTCCAATACGGATGTCAATTAAAAAATTAACAAACGTTTTTGTAGTTCGTTGTTTAAAATACCTACAAAAAGCATTGGGTGTCATATTTGCAATATTTGCTACATCGTGTAAACTAACTTCTTTATGAAAATTATCCATCGTATATTGAAAAATATCACTCATTCTTTTTCCTTCGTTACCAGCATATTTTTTTAAGTTAATTAAAGAAGAAAGTTTGCGTTTGTCAGCTTCAGAAATAAGTCGTAAAACTTCTAAAAAATTAATAAATTGATAGTATTTTGAAAGTGTTTTAATTTTGGATAGAATTAATGAAATTTCTTTTTTATTTGACTTTACTTTATAGCCTAAAACAGCGTTGTCAAAAAACTTTTTAAAATATGTGAATTCTGGTAAGTCAAAAAAATCTTCTCCAAAAGAATTTTTCGAAAAAAATAAAGAAACCATTTCTGTTTCTTGTTCAAAAGTTTCATCTTGCTTAAAAACGTGAGGTAAATTTTCTCCTAAAACAAAAATATCATGTTGTTTAAAATCACCTACACAATCGCCAATAACAAAGGTTCCTTCACCTGCAATAACTAAACTTATTTGTATTTCTTTGTGTTGGTGTAATTTTTCATAAAAATTTTCACCTTTATAATGCTCAGTATACAATGTAACATTTTCAGGTTTTGGAATTGTAAAGGGTAAAACTTTCATAAAAATAATTTATACAACAATATTAATCTATTTTTTTAAATAAATAAAAATCATAAGGTAAAATAATACTACTAAATGGTAAAAAATATGAATTCGAGTAAAATGGCATTCAGAAATTGCAATAATTAATTAACTAAATTAAGTATCTTTATCCAATTAATAATTAAGCTATTTTGATTGTTATATTTTATCACAGAGAAAAATAATAAGCAACTTTTATGATTACAGGTAAAAATTATATAGGAAATGTTTTAGCATCTACAGGAAAAAAAACTTTTAAAACCTTTAATCCGCAAACTAACCAAGAGAACGATGTTATTTTTACTGAAGTTTCTGAGCGAGAAATTGAAATAGCAACAGCATTAGCAACTGAAGCTTTTAATAAATTTAAAACAATTTCTGGTGCTAAAAAAAGTGATTTTTTAAATGAAATTGCAAATCAGATAGAAGCTTTAGGAGACGAGTTAATACAAACCTATTGTTCTGAATCTGGATTGTATGAAGAAAGAGCAATTAACGAAAGAAGCAGAGCCATTTTTCAATTGAGATCTTTTGCAAATTTAGTAAAAGAAGGTTCTTGGGTAGAAGCAACAATTGACACTGCAAATCCAACTAGAAAGCCAATTCCAAAAGTTGATTTACGTAAAATGTTAGTGCCTATAGGTCCAATTTTAGTTTTTGGAGCAAGTAATTTCCCATTGGCATATTCAACAGCAGGAGGAGATACAGCTTCGGCTTTGGCTTCTGGTTGTCCTGTAATTGTGAAATCGCACCCAATGCATGCTGGAACTGGAGAATTGGTTGCCTATGCAGTGATAAAAGCTGCCGAAATAACAGGAATGCCAAATGGTATATTTTCAAATTTAAATAGTAGCGGAATTGAAGTTGGAACTACATTAATAAGCCATCCTGCAATAAAAGCGGTTGGATTTACTGGAAGCATTAGTGGTGGTAGAAGTTTGTTCAATCTTGCTGCACAACGCCCAGAACCAATTCCGGTTTTTGCTGAAATGGGAAGCGTAAACCCCGTAATTCTATTACCAAATGCTGCTAATAAAAAAGGTTCGCATTGGGCAAAAACGTATGCAAATTCTATAACTTTGGGCGCTGGTCAATTCTGTACAAATCCAGGATTAATTTTAGGAATTAAAGGAGAGGATTTAACCAAATTTATAAAAAACTTAGCAGAAGAAATTGTACAAATTGAACCTTCGTGTATGTTACATCCTAATATTATTGGTGCTTTTGAACAAAATAAATCAAAAATGGAGCAGCAAACTGGTTTAGAAAAAATAGCAAGTTATGTTAAAGAAACTTCGATAAATTATGGTCGTCAAATTATAACAACTGTCGACGGAGTTAGGTTTTTAGAAAATACAACATTGCATCAAGAAGTTTTTGGTCCTTTTTCTATGGTTGTTCAGTGTGAAAATATTGAACAATTAGAAACTATAATTTCTAAACTAGAAGGACAATTAACGGGTACTATTTTAGCTGAAAATGAAATAGAACTATATTCTGAAATTGTAAACGCACTTCAAAACAGGGTAGGACGCATTATTTTTAATGGCGTTCCAACAGGAGTTGAAGTTTGTAATGCAATGGTACACGGCGGACCTTATCCTGCTTCAACAGATAGCAGGTTTACAGCGGTTGGAGTAAATTCAATAAAACGTTGGGTGCGTCCTTTTTGTTATCAAAATTGGCCAGATATTTTATTGCCAAACGCATTAAAAAATAAAAATCCATTAAATATTTCTCGTTTGGTTGATGGGAAACAAACCTCTAAAAAGATATAAAAATATGAAGTATATTCTAAGTTTATTATTTGTAATTACAGTGTTTATTTCTTGTAATAATGGAAATGAGACATGCGGTGATTCTTCAACCGAATTACAAATTATTATTAAATCTCATGAAGGGCATAAAGGTTTTGATGAAGTTAAATTTCCTTTGGGAGTATTTACAAAAGAATATTATAAAAATGAAGCCGATTACGCCAAACAACAATTACAATATTTTGGATGTATAAAATTAGAAGAACTGTCAGAATCTGAACAGATTTCCGCAGCATTACTGAAATTTATATTTCAAGAAAAAATAGATTTTTATGAATATGAAGCCTATTTAAATCCGTTATTATCAGATGCTGGTTTTCATACAAGTTTACCTTATGAAGTTCGAGGTTTTGCAACACATCAGCAATTTGTAACCTATTTAAACAAGTTAAATGCATTACCAACTTTTGTGTCACAACATATTGTATTAATGCGAGATGGATTGGAAAAAGGAATTTCACAACCAAAAATTATTTTTAACGATTTTGAAGACACTTACAATAGCCAAATTGTTGAAAATTTTGAAGATAGTTTTTATTATTCGCCGTTTAAAAGTTTGGCTACTAATAGTACTCAAGCGCAAAAAGACTCCTTGTTAACAGCGGCAAAAATAGCAATTGAAACTAAGGTGATTCCTCAATTTAAAATTATAAAAGATTTTTTTGAAAATGAATACTTTGTTAAAACAAGAGAAAGTGGTGGTGTTTCTAATCAGTCAAATGGTATAAATTATTATCAAAATAGGGTTGAATATTATACAACGTTAAAAATTTCAGCAGAAGAAGTACATCAAAAAGGTTTGGAAGAAGTAGCTAGAATTAAAGCTGAAATGCAAAAAATAATTGATGAAGTCGAGTTTAAAGGTTCATTTTCAGAATTTTTAACTTTTTTAAGAACAGATGAGCAATTTTATGCAAAAACGAGAGATGAACTACTAAAGGAAGCACGAAATATTGCTAAAAGAATTGATGCACAGTTGCCAAAGTTTTTTATAACATTACCTAGAAAACCTTATGGCGTTGCTCCAGTTCCTGCAGTAATTGCACCAAAATACACAACTGGTCGTTACAGTCCACCAAGTAGTAGCACGCAACCTGGTTATTATTGGGTAAACACTTATAATTTACCGAGCAGACCTTTATATGTATTGCCATCTTTGACATTGCACGAAGCCGTTCCAGGACATCATTTGCAAATAAGTTTAAATAGTGAAATGGGCGATGAGATTCCTCAATTCAGAAAAGATTTATACTTATCTGCGTATGGAGAGGGTTGGGGATTGTATTCCGAATTTTTAGGTGATGAGATGGGAATTTATACAACTCCGTATGAAGCATTTGGGAAATATACTTATGAAATGTGGCGCGCTTGTAGGTTGGTGGTAGATACTGGAATCCATATCAAAAATTGGACAAGAGCAGAAGCAGTTGCGTATTTAAAATCGAACACCGCACTTTCTATTCACGAAGTAAATACAGAAATTGACAGATACATTTCTTGGCCAGGACAAGCACTATCTTATAAAATAGGAGAACTAAAAATAAGAGAACTTAGACAGTTAGCAGAAAAAGAACTAGGAACAAAATTCGATGTTCGTAAATTTCACGAAATTATTTTAGAAGAAGGAACTATAACGCTTAGTATTCTTGAAAAAAGAGTTTTAGATTATATTCAAAAAATAAAGGCAGCGTAGCTTTTTTTGAATTAATGTTCACTCTTGTTAATATAAAATTGGTGTTGAGGCAAGTAAATACTGAGTTTTAGGGATAAACTAATATTATTTTAAATTAATTGATTAAATTATATCTATATGAAAACATTCTTTAAATTAAACATTCTTTTTTTAGGTGTATTTTTTTCTATACAAGTGCATTCACAAGAAATAAATATAGAAGATTATGAAAGAGCTAAAAGTTTTATGTATAATAATTATAACAATAAAACAGCTTTTAACCTTAAAACAACTGTAAATTGGTTTGACGATAATTCAGGAATTTGGTTTGTAGATTATAACCAAGAAGGCAAAACATATAAAACAGCTTCCTTTAAAAATAAAAAGGTGTTACCCTTATTTAATCATAAGAAATTAGCAGAAGAATTAAGTAAATTAGTTGATGAGAAAATTTTACCAGCTAATATATCTTTAGGGAATTTAGAAAAAAATAAAGAAGGAAATTTGGAGTTTAGATTCCAAAATAAATTGTATTTGTATGTAATTGATAAAAATTCACTTACATCTCTAATGGAAGAAGAAAAAGAAGAGGAAAATCCTTTTGAAAGTAAATCGCCAGATGGAAATTGGATTGCTTTTACAAAAAACTACAATCTTTTTATAAAATCTACTGAAGACGATAAAGAATACCAATTAAGTTTTGATGGTAAAAAAAATTATGAATACGCAAGCTATTATGGCTGGGATGATATAATGGAGGGTGAAAATGGAGAGCGACCAAAACATTTTTCTCTAGATTGGTCTAAAGATTCAAAATGGATTGCTGCGAATGTGGTTGATTTACAAAATGCTGAAAAAATGTATATGCTAGATTACAGCATTGATTCTTTATACAAACCAAAATTACTATCGTATTACCGAGGATCTCCAGGAGATACAGCAATGGTTCATGTTAAACCAGTTTTTTTTAATGTTGAAACTAAAAAAGAAGTAGCAACAAAACTACCAAAAAACACGCATATTAATAATGTATCAACAGAATTTACTGAAGTATCGGGAATTGTTTTTGCTAATTATTTAGAGAGAGGATTTCAGAAAGGTTATGTAAAAAAAATTGATTTAAACAATCAAACTGAAGAAACATTAATTACTGAAATTAGTGAAACAAATATTGATAATTTTGATTTTAAAGTTCTTGAGAAACTTCAAAGAATAGTTTTTTTATCTGAAAGAAGTGGATGGAGGCAACTGTATTCTGTTGATTTAAAAACCAACGAAACCACAGTTCTTACAAAAGGAAATTATTTTATTAATTCTATTGAATATATAGACGAAAAAAATGGTGTTATTTATTTTTCAGCTTCAGGGAAAGATGAACAAAACAATCCATACCATCAACAAGTATATAAAGTCGATTTAAAAACCAATAAAGTTACGTTATTAACTCCTGAAAACTTACATCATACTGTTTCTTTTTCAAAGAATGGAGCATATTTTGTCGATAATATTTCATCTATAAGTGTTCCAACAAAAACTGTTTTAAGAGTATCAAAAACAGGTAAAATCATTACAGAATTAACAACCGCAAATGTTGATAATGCAACCTCGCAAGCGTGGGAAGCTCCTGAAGTTTTTAATCTTACTGCTAAGGATGGAAAAACAACTATTTATGGAGCAATTTGGAAACCAACTAATTTTGATAACACTAAAAAATATCCAATTATAGACCACACGTATACTGGGCCACACACTCAAGTGTTTCCAAAATCTTTTGATAGAGGATTTATGAATCAATCTCTGGCAGAACTAGGGTTTATTGTAATGATGGTTGATGGCCTTGGAACTTCTGGAAGGTCTAAAGAATTTCATAATTATTCCTATAAAAATATGGGTAATAATTTAGAAGATCACGTTTTGGCAATTAAATATTTAGCTAAAAAATATAACTGGATTGATGTTAATAAAGTAGGAATCTTTGGACATTCAGCTGGTGGTTTTGATACTGGAAGAGCAATGTTAGCTTTTCCAGATTTTTATAAAGTAGGTATTGCCAGTTCTGCAGACCACGATTTTAGAATGGAAAAAGCTTGGTGGCCAGAAATGTACCAAGGTTGGCCAATAGATTCAACATATCAAAATGTATCTAATATTACCAACGCTAAAAATTTGAAAGGCAAGTTATTATTGGTACACGGGGGAATAGATGAAAATGTGAATATATCTGCAACTTTTAAATTAGCGGAAGCATTAATAAAAAACGACAAGGAATTTGATTTATTAATTTTACCTAGTCAAAGACATGGATACAGCGGAAATTATAGAAATTACTTTACAAAAAAGAGATGGAATTATTTTCTAGAACATTT
>NZ_JBFLKT010000213.1:0-10464 GCF_040883305.1 Lutibacter sp. | reverse complement strand
AGATATTATAATTAGCTATTTTATGAAAACGTTAAATAGGTTAATAGAATATAAAATCCTACATATTTAATATAAGGCTATATTTTTTGTAAATTTGCAAAACTTAAAAAAATCAAAATGGCAAAATTTGAAGTAAAACTTCCAAAAATGGGTGAAAGTGTTGCAGAAGCAACCATAACTTCTTGGTTAAAACAAGTAGGCGATAGCGTTGAACTTGATGAAGCAATTGTAGAAATTGCGACAGATAAAGTAGATTCTGAAGTTCCAAGTGAAGTTGAAGGAACCTTGGTTGAATTGTTATTTGAAGCAGATAGTGTAGTTAAAGTAGGTGATACTATTGCAATTATTGAAACCTTAGGTGAGAATGAAAATGATAGTGTAAAAGAGGTAATTGCAGAAACTACTAATGAAGTAATTGAGAAAGTTGAGAATGATGTAAATCAAGCCATTGAAAACACAAGTATTGAAAAAATTTCTCCATCTGGTAAATTTTATTCTCCATTAGTTAGAAATATTGCCGAAACAGAAGGTATTTCAATGGAGCAATTAGAAGCTATTGTTGGTACTGGGAAAGACAATAGAGTAACAAAGAATGATATTTTAGCTTATTTAGAAAGTGGTAAAACAGAAGAGCAACCAGTTGTTAAAGAAGTGGTTATTCCTAAAGTTTCTCCACAGTCAACTCCTGAAAAGAAAGCTATGCATGTTAAAGCAACAACTCCTGTTTCAGTAAATGGAGGAGATGAAATTATTGAAATGAGCCGCATGGGTAAATTAATTGCGCATCATATGGTTGAGTCTGCTCAAACATCTGCGCATGTACAATCTTTTATTGAAGTTGATGTTACCAATATTGTAAAATGGAGAGATAAAGTTAAAGATAAATTTTTTGCGCGTGAAGGAGAAAAAATTACCTACACGCCAATTTTTATGCAAGCAGTCGCAAAAGCTATTAAAGAGTTTCCTATGATTAATATTTCAGTTGATGGTGATAAAATTATCAAAAGAAAAAATATTAATTTAGGTATGGCAGCTGCATTAGCTGATGGAAATTTAATTGTACCTGTAATTAAAAATGCAGATCAGTTAAATTTAGTTGGAATAACAAAGGCTGTAAATGATTTAGCGTTTAAAGCACGAAATGGAAAACTAAGTCCAGATGATATTCAAGGAGGAACTTATACAGTTACAAATGTAGGAAGTTTTGGAAGCGTTTTTGGAACTCCAATTATAAATCAGCCTCAAGTTGCAATATTAGCTTTAGGTGCAGTTAGAAAAGTTCCTGCGGTTATTGAAACACCTGATGGTGATTTTATTGGAATTAGACATAAAATGTTTATTTCTCACTCTTATGATCACAGAGTTGTAAATGGCGCTTTAGGAGGAATGTTTATTAAAGCAATTAAAGAAAGTTTAGAAGCTTGGGATGTAAATGCTGAATTTTAATATATAAACCTATACTAATAGGATTTTTTAGAGATGTTGGGTTTCAATTTCAACATCTCTTCATTTTTAAAAGGTTTTTTACATTTTGCTTAAAATAAGAATATTATGATTGATGCTATTAAATTTATAGATTACGTTAATTTTATAAAAGAGGCTTTAATAAATAAAGGAGTTTCTAATTTTTGGGCCGAAACGATAAATTTAGTAATTGTACTTGTCTTAATTACTTTAGTTGCATATGTGCTTGATAGAGTTTTAAGAAAAATAATTATTAAAGCTTTTGATGTATTCTCAGTAAAAACAACAACCACCTTTGACGATTTTTTAGTGCAAAGTAAATTCTCCAGATATTTTGCTCATATTATACCGCTGTTATTTTTAAAAGGTCTAGTACCATTAGTTTTAACAGATTTTCCATTTCTTTTAAGGAGTTTTAATGATGTTATAAATATTTATGCAGTAGTTCTATTTGTAAAAATTATTAGAAGTTTTGTAAGATCTACACAAAGATATTTAAGAACTATAGAGCGTTATAAAGATAAACCTTTAGAAAGTTATGCACAAGTTGTAATGATCTTTTTATGGGGATTATCATTATTTTTTATTGTATATCAAATAACAGGAAGGGATATTTTAAGTTTTGCAACGCTGGGTGCTGCTTCCGCTGTAATATTACTGATTTTTAAGGATACTATTTTAGGTTTTGTGGCTTCTATTCAGGTCTCGGTTAATGATATTGTAAGAATTGGAGATTGGATTGTTTACAGTAAATTTGGAGCAGATGGTACTGTAACAGACATAAACTTAGCAACTGTTCGTGTACAAAATTGGGACAATACATTTACTACAATACCAACATATAGTTTAATTTCAGATTCTTTTCAAAACTGGAGAGGAATGCAAGAATCTGGAGGAAGAAGAATAAAAAGAGCAATACTAATTAAACAATCTTCTATAAAATTTTTAAAAGTAAATGAAATTGAAGATTTGAAAAAAATACATTTGGTATCAGAATACCTAGAACGAAAATACAATGAAATTACAGAACATAATAAAAAAATTGGTGCGGATAAATCTGTTTTAATAAATGGAAGAAACTTAACTAATTTTGGTGTTTTTAGAAAGTATCTAGATGCTTATTTAGCACAAAATTCTAATGTTAGCAAGGATTTGTTTTCTATGGTAAGGCAATTGGCGCCAACTTCAAAAGGAATTCCATTAGAAATTTATTGTTTTAGCAGTAATAAAGAATGGGCAAATTATGAGGCCATCTTGTCCGATATTTTTGACCATATTATTGCAGCAATTCCTTACTTCGATTTAGAAGTTTTTGAAGAACCAACAGGTAAAGATTTAAACGCTTTTGTAAAACAAATTCAGAAATAGATAGTAATTTTATCATCATTGTGACTGAAAGGAAGCTATCTGTCGCTTCTAACAACAGATTGTTTCCTTTCAGTCGAAATAGTAGTAAAAGAGTATTGATCACGCACTTTTACTAAAAAAAGCTTAACAAAAAGACTATTATTAGTGCTCTTGTATTCCATATTGCGGATTCTCTCTTTCGTATTTACAGCAACCATGTAAATTATTATAAGCTTCGTCTGTAGCTTTTACTTTTTCCGTATCGTGCCCAACAGCTGCAATATTTTTATGAATAGTAAGTTCATCAACTTTACGTTCGTCCATAATTAAAGATAATTGATGCGTTTCAATGCTCCAACTGCAAAATTTTACGCCTTTAGTTTTTAAAACGGCTTTTTCTATTCGATCTTTGCACATTTCACAAATACCATTTACTTCAAAAGCAATTTTAGCGTTTTTATTTTTCTTTTGTGCTTGTGTTGAAATTCCTATAAATAGAATTGCAATAATTAAGATTGTCTTTTTACTCATATTGTTTATATTTATGTTTCTGTATTCGTGATTTCTCTTTGAAAAGTTCATTTTTAAAATTTATTTATTCAATATTAAATCTAATGCCTGTATAATACATTGCACCAAGTACTGAAGAATATACAATACTTGAGTCAAAATTTGTACCAAATGGATTGTCAGCGCCTAAAATTGGTGTTTTTTGTTTGTGATTGGTTAAATTTTCTCCTCCTACATACCATTCAAAACGAGGTGAAAAAACTTTAGTAATCTGTGCATTCATACTAATATGTGTAGCTGCATATTCTGGCAATTGATAGTTTGAAGTATAAATGCTTGTATCTGGTAAACGTTGTTCACTTTGCCAATTATAGGTATAATCAAATTTCCAATTTCCACCTTTTTCAGTTTGATGTGTTTCAAAAGATAAATTAGTAAAAAAGCGGTTTTTAGGTTGCATTGGTTGTTGTTTTGAACCAGAAATATAGCCGTTTTTTATATCTTGATATTTATAAGCAGTTTTTATACTAAAATGTGTAAAAGGACTATAATTTACTTCAACTTGAAAGCTATTTGCTTTACTGTTTGATGTTGCATTGTAAAATGAAATTTCTGAAGGATTTTCCATATCCACAATAATTTGTTCGTTAAAATTTGTTTTATAAAAATCAAAAGTAATGTCTCCTTTTCTATTTAAGAAGTCAAATTTTTGAGTAAATGAGGCCCCATAATTCCAAGCGATTTCAGGATTTAATCCATAATATTCACCATTATTATCAGTGATTTTTATAGTTCTATTTGTTCCAAATAGCCATTGGTTTTCAGCAAAAAGGGCAGCGCTCTTTTTTCCTCTTCCTGCAGAAACACGAAAAGTTCCCGTTTCCCAAGGTGTATATTTTACATGTAAACGAGGCGTTATAAATGTTGCTAGTAAATTATGATGGTCCATTCTAATTCCAGCAGATAAACTTAAATTATCTAAATTATCATAATTATATTCAAAAAATGCGCCAACAGATTTTTCGTTTCGTTTGTAATTTGTTGTAAGAACGAGTTCATCAAAATTATCGAAAGTGGTGCTAATTCCAGCTGCAAATTTATTACGAGTATCTGAAATTATAGAATTGTAAATTAAATTGGCATACACACTTTTATGATTTATCTCATATGCTTTTAATCCAAAATATGAATCTTGATTGTGGTAACTGTATGCCACTTGTAAACCAAAAGTTTTGTAAGGTAATTCCGGAAAAACATAACCTAGTTTTGCTGAAGTTTCAAAGCGTTCCGTTGCTATTTCACTTCCCCAATATGTAGTAGTGTTTTTATGAATGTCTGGGTTAAAATCTAGTTCTCCAGTTGTTTTGGCATCATTTAAATAACGTAAATTTATAAAACTAACCCAGCCTTTTTCCATGTCAGTGTATTGCCAACGGTTCATAATATTCACTTGTTTTGTAAGAGGAGTATCTAAAAAATTGTCGTTATTATTATCAATTTTTTTATCTCTTATATTTCCATGAAGATACAAACCCGTGTCCCATTTGTCAGAAACTTTTGTGTTAAAATGCGAGTTTAATTCCAATCTTCCGTTAAGTGAACTATAAGCATTTACAAATACTTTTTTATCGGTAGAAGGTTTTACCAGTTCAGCATTTATTTGCCCTGTAATACTTTCATAACCATTTACAACACTTCCTGCTCCTTTAGTAATTTGGATACTTTCTACCCAAGTTCCAGGAGTAAAAGTTAATCCATAGGTTTGAGCCGCACCTCTAATATTTGGAATATTTTCTTGAACAATTTGAATATATGGACTTGTTAAACCCAACATTTTAATTTGTTTTGTTCCGGTTAATGCATCAGAGTAATTTACATCTATAGAAGGATTGGTTTCAAAACTTTCAGCCAAATTACAACATGCAGCTTTTAAAAGTTCGGCTTTGTTTACATTAATTATGTTCTTTACAACATAACTAACTCTATTAGAGCTTTTTCTTCTGGTTTGGATACTAACTTCATCTAGCTGGTTATCAGCAACTAAAATAACAGTTGCTTTATTTGAATTACCTATAGTTAGTTTTTGTGTTTTATAGCCAATATAGCTTACAACTAATTCCTTGTTACTTTCTATTGTTTTTATTTCGAAATTCCCTTTTTCATCAGAATTTGTTCCTATTTGGGAGTTTTCCCAATAAATATTTGCACCAAAAATGGGTGCATTATTTGTATCTAAAATTGTTCCTTTAATAGTTTCTTGACTGAATGCTATAAAGGGAAATAGCACTAGTAATAAAATAATATGTTTTTTCATTTATACTTTCTTAATAATTGATAAGTTGCCAATAGTTGCATAAAGGCTTTTAAGATTCTTTTAAAAAAGAGGCTTGTATCAGATTAAGAATGTTTGAAAAAGTACTTGTTTATTTGAAACAAGTGTAGGAGGAGAAAAATCTTTATAAAATTTAATTGTAGTGTCTACAGTTATTAATTTCTCTATAAAGCTAAAATAAAAGGATGCTAAAAATAACGTTTGACTTTTAGCTATTTTTTTTGAACTTGTAGTGTCAAAAAGTTGAATATTTTTTAGTGCTGTTTCATTTTTACAGCAATCTTTTTTAGAAAAATTAAGATTATTTGATTTTAGAGTTGTTTTAGAATCACAGCAATTATCAACCTTTTCAGTAGAAATTGCAACTAAATTATCACCACAAAAATGTTTGTAAATAGAAAAAGATGTTGTAGATAACAATAAAATTGTTACCATTAAAACCGCTGCTATTTTTCTAAATAAACCTTTCATAAAAAGCAAAAGTACAATTTAGCGTTAATATAAATAGTTAAAATTATATAAAATTAAATGTAATTATTTTTCATTTACCTTTAAACGTGCAGTTGCTGTTGTTAAATCTTCAGAAAAATTATTTTCTAGATATTTTAAATAACCAGTAATTGCAATCATTCCAGCGTTATCGGTGGTAAATTCAAATTTGGGAATATAGGTTGTCCAACCATACTTGTTTTCAGTTTCTTTTAGCACTTTTCTAATTTCAGAATTAGCACTTACACCGCCGGCAATTGCAACATGTTTTATGCCTGTTTTTTTAACTGCTTTTTTAAGCTTGTCAAATAAAATTTCAACAATTGTAAATTGTATTGAAGCACAAATATCATGGAGGTTTTCTTCAATAAAGTTCGGATTTTCTTTTACTTTTTTCTGAATAAAATATAAAATACCTGTTTTTAAACCGCTAAAGCTAAAATTTAAATCCGCCATTTTTGGTTTTGTAAATTTAAAAGCCAGTGGATTTCCAAGTTTGGCATATTTATCTACTAATGGTCCGCCTGGATATGGTAACCCTAAAATTTTTGCAGATTTATCGAAAGCTTCGCCAACAGCATCGTCTAAAGTTTCGCCAATTACTTCCATAGCAAAGTAATCTGTAATTTTTACAATTTGTGTATGGCCGCCACTTATGGTTAAACACAAAAATGGAAACGGTGGTTTTTGCTGATTTTCTTCATCAATAAAATGCGCTAAAACGTGTCCTTGCATATGATTTACAGCAATTAACGGAATGTTTAAAGCCAGTGAAAGTGACTTTGCAAAAGAGGTTCCAACCAATAAAGAACCCATTAATCCAGGTCCGCGTGTAAAAGCTATGGCATTTAAGTCTTTTTTGTCGATATTTGCCTGTTGAATTGCCTGTTGAATTACAGGAACAATATTTTGTTGATGTGCACGTGAAGCTAATTCAGGAACAACACCACCATATTTGGCGTGAATTTCTTGGTTTGCTACAACATTTGAAAGTATTTTTCCGTTGCATATAACAGCAGCACTTGTATCGTCGCAAGAAGATTCAATACCGAGTATGTAAATTGATTTATTTTTAATCATAATTTAACAAATAAAGGCACGAAAATTGCCATAAAAAATGCAAATTTAGCGCATATCAAACGAATAAAAAAAATAGGGCTTAAAATTTTACTGATACTGCTACTTTTTTTAGTAACAGTAAGTTTACTATTGTCTATTCCAAAAGTACAAACTAGTTTAGGGAAAACTGCTACAAATTATTTAAGAAAAGCGTTTAATGTTGATATTAATATAGAAAAAGTAAATTTAGCTTTTTTAGGGGATGTACAATTAGATGAGATTTTTATTAGAGACCACCATTCAGATACGCTGGTATATGCTAAAAACTTGACAACATCTATATTTAGTTATAGAAATATTTTAAATAATAAATTAGAATTTGGTCAGATTTCATTAGAAGATTTTATACTAAATATTAAAACCTATAAAAACGAAGAAGATGATGCACTAACTGTTTTTGTTGATAAATTTGATGATGGAACTGAAAGTGATCAGCCTTCAGATTTTTTATTAACTGCAACTAAATTAAAATTAAAAAAAGGTTATGTTTCAATATCAGATGAAAATATTGAGAATGATAATCCCTTGTTTTTTAAAAATATAACTGGTGAAACTGAAAATTTTAAAGTAGCGGGTCCAAATGTTTCTACCGAAATTAAAAACCTTAGTTTTATTGAAAATCATAATTTAAAGGTTGAAAGTTTAGCAACGGATTTTACCTACACAAAATCTTTTATGAGATTTAAAAATACTGAACTTAAAACGGCTTCATCATTAATTTTGGCGGATATTGAATTTACGTACAATCGCGAAGATTTTTCAGATTTTAATAATTTGGTAGCAATAAATGCCAATGTAAAACAGGCAGCTATTTCTCTTTTAGATTTAAAAAGTTTTTATAGTGAATTTGGAACAGATGATGTGTTGCATTTTTCAACTAATATTTCTGGAAAATTAAATGATTTTGTTGCGAGTGATTTACAACTTAAAACTGACAAAAATGCACTTATTTATGGTGATTTAAATTTTAAAAACATCTTTAATCAAGAAAATGGTTTTTCAATGAATGGAGATTTTACGAATTTAACTTCAGACTATAATCATTTAAAAATAATGTTGCCTAAGGTTTTAGGAAATACATTACCATCAACATTTAAAAAATTAGGAAGATTTACTTTAAGTGGAAATACATATATTACTTCAAAATTGATTGATGCACAATTAACACTAAAAACAGATTTAGGAACAACAATTTCTGATTTGGTTCTAACAAATATTGACAATATTGACAATGCTTCGTACAAAGGATATGTTAAAGTTGAAGATTTTAAATTAGGTCAAATTATGGGCGATAGCCTTGTAGGTTTGCTATCTATGGAAGCCAATATTGATGGAAGCGGATTTACATTAAAAAATCTAAATACCTCAGTTAAAGGAAAAGTATCTAAACATCAATATAAAAATTACACCTATAATAATATTAGTTTAAATGGTATTTTTAAAAATATGCATTTTGATGGTGAAATGGAAGTAAATGATGATAATATTAAGTTGAATTTTAATGGTTTGGCAGATTTATCTAGAGATATTTATACATTCGACTTTAAAACAACTGTAGATTATTGTGACTTAAATACGTTAAATCTTTTTAAAAGAGATAGTATTTCAAAAATAAAAGGAGATATAGATATTCAAGTTAAAGGAAACTCTTTTGATGATTTGGTGGGAACTGTTGATTTTAAAAACTCGTTATACCTCAATCAAAAAGGGAATTACTTTTTTAAAGACTTTAATATAACATCTTCATTTTCAGATAGTATTAGAACAATTACTATTAATTCTTCAGAAATACTTACTGGAAAAGTTGAGGGTAGATTTAAATTTAACGAATTAGGAAAATTAGCCCAAAATTCTATTGGTAGTATTTATTCAAATTATAAACCATTTAAGGTAACACCCAATCAAAATTTAAATTTTAGATTCAATATTTATAATAAAATTGTAGAAGTTTTTTATCCTGAAGTAATTTTAGCTCCAACAACAACCATTAGAGGAAACATTAATTCAAATGATAATTTGTTTAAATTAAATATAAAATCACCTAAAGTTGAAGCTTTTACTAATGTTATTAACGAATTAAATTTACAAATAGATAACAAAAACCCATTATTTAATACACAACTTACTATTGATGAAATTAAATCTGATTATTATGATATCTCCAAACTTCATTTAGTAAACATAACATTAAGTGATACGTTATATTTTAGAACCGAATTTGAAGGAGGTAAAGAAAATACTGAAAAATTTGACCTCTCTTTTTATCATACTTTTAATAAGGAAAATAAATCGGTTTTTGGGTTGCAAAAATCAAACTTTATTTATAAAAATAATATGTGGATTATTAATCCAGAGAACAATTTAAAGAACAAAGTTGTATTTGATAGCAAAACAAAGTTATATTCCATCGATCAGTTTTTAATTGCCTCAAAAAATCAGAAAATTGAGTTTCAAGGCACCATGCAAGATACCATAAGTAAAGATTTTAAATTTAACTTTCAAAATGTTAAACTTTCAAATATTACACCAGATGTTGATAGTTTAAAGTTAAGAGGAATAATAAATGGAACCTTAAATTACACTCAGTTAAACAAGCGCATAAAACCAACGGCAAATTTAACCGTATCCGATTTTAATATTAATAATTCGTACCAGGGAGATTTAAAAGTAGGTATAGAAGGAAAAAATTCAATGACAGAATATGCTTTAAATGTGTCATTAAAAAGAGATAATAGCATTAATTTTTCGGCAGTTGGAGATATAGATTTTACTCCTAAAAAACCAATTTTAGATGTAGTTGTAGATTTTGAAGAATTTAAACTAGATGCATTTAGCCCACTTGGAGAAGATGTTTTTAACAATATTAGAGGCTTTGCCTATGGAAATGTTAATGTAACAGGACAACTTAACAACCCAACAATGACGGGTGAATTGTATTTAGATCAAGCAGGACTTTATTTTCCATATTTAAATGTAGATTACCTTTTTGAAGGTACAAGTGTTATTACATTAGAAGACCAAACTTTTAACCTAGAAGATGTTCAAATAAAAGACACTCAACATAACACAAAAGGTGCTTTGAAAGGAACAATATCTCATAAATACTTTGATAATTGGGCTCTTAATTTAGATCTAATTACCAAAAATTTATTAGTGCTAAATACAGAAGAAGAAGAAACCTCTTTATATTATGGTACAGGTTT